>NZ_SMLD01000164.1:0-20811 GCF_004352805.1 Nonomuraea mesophila | reverse complement strand
GGCAGCAGACGAACGCTTCCCCACCCGACGAACCAGTCACCGACAGCTGAACACCCGCTCTATACGCCAGGCTGTAGTTATCGGTGCATTGTGCTTGACAGATCTCCACCTCCAGCAGTTGCTTGTAGCCCAGGGTGATGTCCTCGGCGCTCAGGTGCGGGGTCGCTGAACAGGGATAACAGGTAGGAGCAGATGGCGACACAGCGGCTGGCGTCGTCCTGAGGTCGACTAAGGCTCGCTGTCTGCGCGGTCTATGGCCGCAGATCCCGGCGGCCAGCCGGAAACGCCGGGGTCTCTCGTGGTCATCCGACCCGTTCCGTCCGGGGCATTCCGGCAGGGCCGACCGAGACAGACGACGTAGACGGCTACCGCCCGTTGAGGGTGTCGAGGAAACGTCGCTCGAAGGCGGCGGTGCCGGCGGTGACGCCGTAGGCGAGCAGGCGCCCCCTTGGCGACAGGATCGTACGGCCGGCGGACGGGCCGTCCAGCACCACGTCCACGCGCCCCCTGGTGAACTCGACGTGCCCGGGACGTACGGCGCTCATGGCGGCCAGCGGGTCCCACCAGTAGAGCAGGCCGTCGTCGATCAGCGGCCGGACCTCGGGGTGGGTGACGATCTCCAGCACGGTGTCGGCGGCGGGAGTGTGGTGGTCGGCGCCGAGCCGGTCGAGGAACGCGGCGGTGATGGGCACCTCGTTGGCGGCGTCCAGCGACACCATGCGCACCTCGCCCCTGCTGCGGGTGAGTGCCGCCCGCGCGCCGGCGGGGTCGAGCCAGTAGTTGAACTCCTGCGTGCCGTCGAACTCCGGCGGGGTGCCGCAGCACAGGTTGCCCGGCACCTTCACGGCCCCGCCCATCGAGGTCAGCCGGGAGGCGGAGGAGGGCAGGGCGGCGGCGACGTTGCTGAGCGGGCCGGTGGCGATGATCTGCGTGGACGGGCCGGCGCGCAGCACCTTCGCGATCAGCTGGGGGGCGCGCACCCGCGAGGGCGTCTCGTCACCGGAGCATCCCGGGGTCGCCGCTTCGAGCACCCTGTCGAACAACTGGCGAAGGTCGGCGGGGAACGCGTTGGGCCCGGTCTCCGACCCGTCGGCGATCATGACGTCGCGCAGGCCGAGCCGTTCGGCCAGGCACCGCGCGTGCCGGATCGCCCGGCCGGGTAAGCCGGCACCGTTGCCGGTCACGGTGATGGCGCGCAGGTCGATGCGGCGGGCCCGGTGCTCCTGGGCGAGGTAGGCGAGGGTGGCCGCGTCGTCGAAGTCCATGTCGGTGTCGAAGATGACCGCGGGCGGCCGGGCGTGCGCCGGCGGCGGAACGGTCAGCGCGGGGACGAGGGCCAGGACGAGGGCGAGCAGGACTCTTCTCATACGTTGTCCTCGGGTTCGAGGTCATGGTCAGAGATCCAGTCAATCCCGGTTCCGGCCGCGTGACGAGAGCGCGGATCAGACGGGCCCGCCGGGCAGGTCGTCGAGCAGTCGCCGGGCGGGTTCGCCGGGCGGGTCGTCGAGCAGTCGCCGGGCGGCCTGGGCGCCGAGGCTGGTGTCGATGTGCCGGCGCATGACGGCGGCCGCGCCTTCGGCGTCACCCGCGACCACCAGCTCGACCAGCGCCTCGTGCTCGGCGGCCTTGCGGTCGCGGTCGTCCTGGCCGCGTTCGGCCTCCAGCGCGAGCCGGCGGTAGCGGTCCGCCTTGTCCCACAGGCTGTCGAGCGTCTGGATGAGCAGGTCGTTGTGCGAGGCCGCGTAGAGGGCCCGGTGGAACCTGCGGTGGGCGGCGAGGTGCACGTGGGCGGGGTCGGCGGGCAGCGGCTCCAGCTCCTGCGTGGCGGCGCGCATCGCGGCGATGTCGGCTCTCGTACGGCGCTCGGCGGCCAGCGCGACCGCGAGGGGATCGAGGGAACGCCGCAGCTCCAGCAGGTCGCGTGCCTCCTCGGCGGCGAGCGGGGCGACGCGGGCGTCGCGGTGGGCGTCCAGCTCGACCAGCCCCTCGCTCTTGAGACGGCGCAGGGCCTCGCGCAGCGGAGTGGTGCTGATGCCGATGGCGCGGGCCAGCCGCGCCTGCGCGATGACGGAGGCGGGCGGCAGCTCGCCGGAGAGGATGAGCTCCTTGACCCGCAGGTAGGCGAGGTCGGCCTTGGTGGGGTGGGGCTCGGCCGCTGGTCCGGTCATCGTCGTCCTAGGTTATAACCGGCGCACGCCCCCGGGCGTCACCGGACGTGCGGATCGGCGGGAGGCGGCGTCCCGGAGCGCCGTCGTCCGCCTGCGAGCCCTCAGACGTACGCGTTCATCCGCCCGGGAGGCTGGCCGCCGTCAGCGGGGGGTGAGGCGCAGGACGGCGCGGTCGCCGGAGAGGTGGGTGAGGTCGAGCCGAATGTCGTTGATGCGGCCGCTCTCCCCGGGAGCGAGCACCAGCTTGCCCTCGTCGCGGCAGCGGCCGTTGACGCAGTTGCTGCTGATGCTGCCCTTCATGCCCTGGACGCTCAGCTTCCCCGCGGATCCCTTGAGCGTGATCCGCGCTCCGTCCGGGCCGAAGGCGCCAATGGCCAGCCGCCGCACCCCGAAGCGCTGGTCGATGGTGAGCTCGTCGCCGGACCGGACCTCGATCTCGCAGTCGGCGTCCTCGCACGCCGGCAGCTCGCGCCCGTCGGCGGCCCGGAGCCCGGCGGGTGTCTCTTCCTGGCCCGTGGCGGGCGCGCCGGGTGACGCGGGGAGGCGCGCGGCGGGCGTCCTGGGCGCGGTGGGCGCGCTGGGCGTGGTGGCGCAGCCGGTGAGTACGAGCAGCAGGAAGACGGCGGCGGGCCGGGCGAGGATCGGCATGAGGCTCCTTGTCGGACGGTGTGCCAACATGAAAGAAACATAACCCTCTGTCATCATCCGAATCCGGTTGGTCGTCTCCGAGGGTCACGTACGCGGGCCGCGCATGAGCCTGGCGACGCGCAACCCCGCCCACAGCAGCACGGCCAGCACGCCGACCAGCACATACTCGATGGCCGGGATCCTGATCGCCTCACCGGGCCCGCCGAGCAGGTCGCCGCGGAGTGCGTACACGATCATGAGGGCGCCCGCGTAGCCGGCGGCCAGCAACCAGCGCACGGCGCGCGAGAGTCCGAGCCCGTGCATCTGGGTGATCACGAAGACGCCGAGGAAGCCGAACAGGAACATCGGCCACATCCCGTCGGGGCCTGAGGTCATGACGGCCACGAGGGTGCCGTGCACCACGACCGTCAGCTCCAGCGTCAGCGTCCACCAGCGGGCGGTGTGGGCGCGGGTGAGGAACAGGCTGCCCTGCAACAGCAGGAGGAACATGTAGAAGAAGCCGATCAGGTGGCCGCTGGTGGCCTCCGCCGGGTGGTACCAGAAGGTGTAGACCGCCGCCCAGCTGAACAGGTAGCCGTGGTAACGGCGGGCGAAGTCGACGATCTCCCTGCCGAGGGGCGCCGGCCTGCCGAGGAACAGGCCGCGGCGGCGGTTCTCCATGAGCAGGACGACGACCAGCAGGAGCACGACCGAGCCCTGGGAGCTGTAGATCGACACGTCCTGCGCCAGGCCGTCGTAGAAGAGGTGGGTCTGCAGCGTGTGCAGGGCCACGAAACCGGCGTTGACGGCGAGGGCGACGACGTTGATCGGGTGCAGGCCGGTGGTGTGCCGGCGCACCCTGGTCCGGGCGTAGTGGATCATCCACCAGAACGCGACCTGGTGGGCTGCGTATCCCGCCCATGCCGACAACCGTGTCCACACGGTGGGCTCGGGCAGCTTCCAGTAGTACCAGGAGGCACCCTGGTCGGGCAGGAGCGTGATGCCGTGCAAGCGCTGGCCGAGCAGCCAGATCAGGCCGGTCAGCAGGGCGCTGCCCGCGACCCCGGCCGCCAGCGCCGTGCCCGGCCTCACCGAGCTCAGCGCATGCCTCTTGCCGTAGGGTAGTTCCACCATCGAAATATATAAGGAGGGTTGTGACCCCGTACGAGGTGATGGTGCTCATTCGCCGGCTCAACGTGGAGAGCGACCGGTTCGTCGAGGGCTTCGCCGTCGCCCACGGCCTGCACCGCACCGACATGAACGCCCTGGTGGAGATCCAGGACGCGCACCTCGCCGGTCACGCGCTCTCGCCTGGCGAGCTCGGAGGCAAGCTCAACCTCAGCGCGCCCGCCACGACCGCGCTCATCGACCGGCTGGAGCAGGCAGGCCACGTCGTACGCCGACGCAGCGCCACCGACGGCCGCAAGGTCGAGGTCGTCATCACCGAGCGCGCGGCCGAGCTGGCGCGCGGCTTCTTCGCCCCGCTCGGGCGCCACCTCACCGCCGCCGTCGAGGAGTTCGGCCCGGGGGAGCGGAAGACCGTCGTCAGGTTCCTCACCCGCGGCATCGAGGCCACCGTGGCGGCCCGGGAGGACCACGGGGCATGAAGAAGGTCGTGATCACCGGGGGCACCCGCGGCATCGGGCGCGGCCTGGCCCGCGCTGCTGGAGCAGGGCCACCAGGTGATGGTGTGCGGCACCGGCCAGGCCGGCGTCGCCGGGGTCACCGCCGAGCTCGGCGTGCCCGCCCTCGTGGCCGACGTCACCGACCGCGCCCAGGTGCAGGCGCTCTGGGACGAGGCCGTACGCCGCTACGGCCGCGTCGACATCTGGGTCAACAACGCCGGGGTGACCCACCAGCGTGTCCCGCTGTGGCGGCTGCCCGAGCCCGAGGCCCGCACGGTGACCGAGGTCAAGCGCGCCTGCCGGCTGACGACCGCCAGGGTGGCCTACCGGTTCGCCACGGCGCGCTTCACCGTACGCCGCCCGCGCAAGTGAGTTGATCAACTGACGGCGGTGGGTGCGGCGACTCGTTAGGCTGCCTCACAGTGCGGTGAGAGGGATCAGGCGGCGGACGGGCCAGGCGGCGAAGGAGCAGGCGCCAAGGCGCCGACGGAGCAGGCGGCGAGGTGACGGGTGGCTGGTGAGGCGGCGCGGCTGCTGGAGCGCTTCGGCCGCCGGTACGCGGCCGCGGTGCGCCTGGCCACGATCGCCCCGATCGTCGCGATCGCCCTGTTCCGCGCCCCGCCCGAGAACTTCGCGGGCACCGCGGTGGCGGCCGGCGTGGCCGCGGCGTGGACCTGCGGCTACGCCTGGTGGTTACGCGCGGGCCGCGGGCACGCGCCGGTCGCCCTCGACGTGGTCGTCCTGGTGGGCCTGTACACGAGCATCTTCATGACCGACGCCGTCGAGGACCGCAACACCGGCTGGCTGCGGCTGCTCATCACGTTCGCCTGCGTGACGTGCCAGTGGCACGCCCCTCCGCTCGCGGGCGGTCTGGCCGCGCTCGCGATGGGCGGCGGGGCGGTCGGCCTGCTCACCGTGGCCGGGGCTGCGGAGGTGGACAACAGCCTGGTCACGGGGACGGTGTGGGCGATGCCGGCGGCGGGGTTGTCCAGAGCGGCCTGGGTGCTCGTGCACCGCGCCGCCCGGCGCGCGGACCGGGCGGCGGCCGAGGCCGTACGCGCGCGCGCCGAGTCGCAGGTGGCCGAGGCGGTCCGGGCCGAGGAACGCGAGCTCGGCAACTCGTTGCACGACACGGCCGCAACGACGCTGCTGATGGTCGGCATCGGGCAGGTGCGCTCGGACGCGGAGTGGCTGCCTCCGCAGGCGAGCCGCGACCTCGACCGGCTGCGCTCCGACAGCGGGCGGGCCCCCGAGCACGCCGACCTCGTCGAGTTGTTACGCGCCGACCTCGACTCCGTGCAGCTGACCGTGGAGTTCGACGCCCCGGACGCGCTGCGGCTGCCGTTCGAGGTCGCCAGGGCGATCGCCGACGCGGCCAGGGAGTCGCTCACCAACGTACGCCGCCACGCGGGCACGACCAGCGCCGCCGTCCGGCTGAGCGGCGACGCCCGGTCGCTGCGGCTCGACGTCGCCGACCGGGGCAAGGGGTTCTCGCCCGACGCCGTGACCGGCACCCGGCGGGGCCTGCGCGAGTCCGTACGCGGCAGGATGAGCCGCATCGGCGGCACGGCCACGATCACCTCGGCCGAGGGCGCGGGCACCCTCGTGAGGCTCGAATGGCGCGCCGATGAGTGAAGCGGCCGAGGAGATGACGCGAGCGCAGCTGCGGCATGGCCTGCGGCTCGCGACGCTGCTGATCGTCCTGGGGACGGTGGGCGGGCAGGGGGTGCCCAGCATCCTGCGCCACCTCGGCGGGTACCCGGTGCCGCTCGCGCAACTGGCCGCGCTGGCGGTCCTCGCGGCCGTGCTCGCCGGCGAGGCCGTGTTGCTCCTGCGGCGGCGGACATGGGGACGGCTGCGCCAGGTCGCCGTCGCCGCCGTGCTCGCCGCGTCGGTCCTCTCGTACGTGACCCTGCCCGAGGGGCGCACCTCGACCAGCGTCGACTGGATCTTCGGGGCCGCCAACTGGGTGGGCCTGGTCGTGCTGCTCGACCGTCCCCTGCGGGCCGCCGTGGCGTTCCTGGTCGCCCATGACCTGACCGCCCTGGTGCACCTGGTCACCGTGGACCCCAACCGGGGGGACCTGGCCAGGTTCGCGACCGGCTCGGTGACCGTGATCGGCCTTCCCCTGTGCGTGGCCGTGGTGGCGGCCGTGTTCAACTCGCTGAGCGCGGCGGCTGCGGCCTCCCGCGCCGAGATCGAGCGGGTACGTATCTCCGAGGCGATCGCGGCGGAGTCCCATCGGCGCAGGCAGCAACGGCTGGCCGAGCTGTCGGCGACCACGGTCCCGCTGCTCGAAGGGCTCGCCGACGGCTCGCTCCGACCGGAGGACCCGGCGATCCAGCGGCGCTGCGCGATCGAGGCGGGCCGCATGCGCAGGTTGTTCGCCGAGACCGACACCGTGGCCAACCCGCTGCTGCACGAGCTGCGCCACTGCGCCGACGTCGCCGACCGCAAGGGCGTCGTGGTGGAGCTGGACGCTCGCGGACAGTGGCCGACGCCGCCCGTGGCGGTCCGGCGCGACCTCACCGAGCCGGTGCTGAGCGTGCTGGCCGGCGCCGCATCCCGGGCCCGCATCGCGGTCGTCGGCGGCACGGACCTGGTGTCGGTGAGCGTCGTCGCGGACAGCGGCGAGGTGGACGTGCCGGAACCGGTGACACCCGGGGTGCACGTCGAGACGGTGACCAACGACGACACGGTATGGATGGAGGTCCGATGGCAGCCGACCCCGCAGCCCACTCCGCAGGCGACCCGGAAACCGGCCGCACTGCCGGTGAGCTGATCACCGTGGTGATCGTCGACGACCACGCGGCCATCGCCGCAGGCGTCCGTGCCTGGTGTTCCGAGGCCGTGCCGCCGATCACGCTCATCGACGCCGGTGACCGGCTCGCCGACGTGTGGACCGGACCCGGCGCCGACGCCGACGTGGTCATCTTCGACCTGGAGCTGGTGCCGCGCAGGCCGGACTTCGGCGAGCTGCGCCGGCTGGTCGACAACGGCCGGCGCGTGATCGTCTACTCCCAGCACACCGACGACGCCACCGCGATCAAGTGCGTCGACCTCGGCGCGCTCGCCTACCTGACCAAGCGCGAGGGCCCCGACCACCTGGTGCCCGCGATCCGCGCGGCCGCGCGGGGCGAGCCCTACACCGCGCCGTCGTTGTCCGGGGCGCTCATCGCCGACGACGCTCCCGGCCGGCCGCGCCTGTCCCAGCGCGAGACCGAGGTGCTGCGGGCGTGGTTCGTGGCCTCGTCCAAGGAACTCGTCGCCGCGAAGCTCAACATCACCGTCAAGACCGTCGACACCTACATCGCCCGCGTACGGGTGAAGTACGCCAACGTCGGACGGGCCGCCCGTACCAAGAGCGAACTGGTCGGCCGCGCCCTCGACGACGGTCTCATCACGCTCGCCGAGCTCAACGACACCACGGCCGCGTTGTAGGGCGTTCACCGGACACCGGTCCCGCCCGTGCCTTCCTAGACTGACCGGCAGCCGCGGCCCGACGGGCGTGCCGGCGACGGCCCGCGGACTGCGCGGGAACCCGTGGGGGAGTGATCGATCAGCGCCGGCCGGCGAGTGGGGCCCGTTCGCGTCCGAGTCATTCGTACGTGCCGGGCGCGGTCCCGGACAGGGGAAGCGCAAATGGGACTGGAGATCAGGTTTCTCGGGCCATGGGACGTCATGGCGAACGGTGAGCCGGTGAAGCTGGCCGGGCTGCGGCGCGTGGGAGTGCTGGCCCGGCTGGCTCTCAGCGCCGGCCGGGTGGTCACCGCGGACCGGCTCCTCGACGACGTGTGGGGCCACGGCACGGTCAGGACGGCGGGCAAGCAGCTGCACATCGTGGTGTCCAAGCTGCGCGGGCTCCTGCAGCCGTACCAGGACGACGAGATCATCGCGACGGTCCCCGGCGGCTACCAGCTCGACCTTCCCCGCGAGAGCATCGACGCCCACCTGTTCACGTGCATGACGCGCCGGGCGCGGGCCGCGCGGGTCAAGGGGGAGATCGCGACGGCGGACGAGCTCTTCCGGCGGGCTCTGGCGTTGTGGCGGGGCACCGCGCTGGAGGGCATGCCCGGCGCGTGGGCGCAGGCCGCGTGCGCCCACTTGGAGGAGGAGCGCCTGACCGCGCTCGAGGACCACATCGACCTGCGGCTGGAGTCCGGCGACCATCACGCGGTGGTGCCGGTGCTCACCGCGCACGCCGAGGCGTACCCGCTGCGCGAGCGGCCGCGCGCCCAGCTGATGCTGGCGATGTACCGGGCGTCGCGGCCGTGCGAAGCCCTGGAGGTGTACCAGGAGACGCGCCGCGTCATGGTCGGCGAGCTGGGCGTCGAGCCGGGCGAGGTGCTGCAGCGCATCCAGCAGGCTGTGCTCAGGCGCGACCCCGCGCTCGACCTCTCGTCCCCGGCGCAGCGGGCCACCCTCGTCAGGGCCGCCGTCCCGCACGAGCTTCCCGCGGACACCCGGGCGTTCACCGCCCGCACCGCGGAGATCGCCTGGGTGCGCCGGGCGCTCACCAGCGCTGTGCCGGGGCGGCCGGCCGTCGTTGCCGTCCACGGCGCGGGAGGGGTCGGCAAGTCCGCGCTGGCCGTGCACGCCGCGCACGGTGTCGCCGACGGGTTCGCCGACGGCGTCCTCTACCTGGACCTGCGCGCCGCCGGCGCCGGGCGCACGCCGCTGACGCCGTACGAGGCGCTGAGCCGGCTGCTGCGCTCCCTCGGGGTGGACGGCGCCGCCGTACCGTCCTCGCTGGAAGAGGCCGCGGCCCGCTACCGCGAGCTGACCTCGACGCGCAACCTGCTGGTCGTCCTCGACGACGCGCTCGACGCGGCCCAGGTCAGGCTGCTCGTCCCCGCGGGGCCGAAGTGCGCGGCCGTCATCACCAGCAGGCAGGTCATGGCCTTGTCCGACGACACGAACCGGCTGGACCTGACGAGGCTCGCCGACGCCGAGGCCACCGGGCTGCTCGCCCGGATCGTGGACCCCGCGAGGGTCGCCGCCGAGCCGGTCGCGGCGCAGCGGATCGTGCGGCTCTGCAACGGGCTGCCCCTCGCGCTGCGCATCTCGGCGGCGCGTCTGGCCGGCAGGCCGGACCGGCGGCTGGCCACGCTGGCCGCCCAGCTGGCCGACGACACCCGCCGGCTCGACGTGCTCGAACACGCCGACCTGTCGATCCGCGACAACATCGCGGCCGGCCTGCACCACCTGCGGGCGGAGCCCGACGCCGTCCACGCCTTCCACCTGCTGGGGCTCATGGGCACCGGCACCCACACGGCCGCCGCCACGTCCGCTGTCACCGGCTGGCCCGAACCGCGCGCGGAGGCCGCGCTCGACCGGCTCCTGAACGCCCGGCTGCTCGAACGTGGCGGGTTCCGCCGTTACCGCATGTCCGAGCTGATCCGCCTCTATGCCCGCGAGCAGGCCGCGCTCCACGTGCCCGAGCCGGTGCGCGTCACCGCCCAGAGAACGGCGCCTCAGGCGTTCCACCACCACCTGGTCAGGGCGCACGATCCGTTCGAGCACCACCGCGGCCCGGCCGACCGTGCCGCGGACCGTGCCGCCGCCCGTGCCGTCGTCCGTGCGGCAGCCCGGCAGGCGGCGGCCTTCTCATGCCGTCGCGCCGTCCACTGACCCACCCGGAGCTCCAGGCCCGGCGTGTCCGTGCGTACCAGTGGATCACGTGGACATAATGGGCGGGGTTTGCTGTGCCGTGCGGGGGGGTGGGGCCTGCCTGCACACATACGTGTGAGGAGCATGGGGTGCAAGACATTCTGTCCGCGATCTCCGACTTCGTCTGGGGACCGTTCCTGCTGATCCCCCTGCTTCTGCTGACGGGCCTCTATCTCACGATCGTGCTGCGCGGCCTGCAGTTCCACAAACTCTTCTACGCCCTGTGGCTCGCGCTCATCCGGCGCAAGGAAGCCGAGGGCGTGGGCGACATCACCCACTACCAGGCCCTGTCGACGGCCCTGGCGGCCACCGTGGGCGTCGGCAACATCGCGGGCGTCGCCACGGCCATCCACCTCGGCGGCCCCGGCGCGCTGTTCTGGATGTGGGTGACCGGCCTGGTCGGCATGGCGACGAAATACTCCGAGGCGTTCCTCGGCGTGCGCTTCCGCCGTACCGACGCGAAGGGTGAGCAGAGCGGCGGCCCGATGTTCTACCTCACCTACGGGGTCGGCGGGAGGTTCGGCGCGATCCTGGGCGTGCTGTTCGCCGTCTTCGGCGCGATCGCGGCGTTCGGCATCGGCAACATGGTGCAGTCCAACAGCGTGGCCGACGCGATCAACTCGCAGTGGGGTGTTCCCATGTGGCTGACCGGCGGCATCATCACGGTGCTCGCCGCGATCGTCATCCTGGGCGGCATCAAGAGCATCGGCGCGGTCACCAGCGCCTTCGTCCCCGTGATGATCGTCCTCTACATCATCGGCGCCATGTGGATCATCATCGCCAACGTCGGCAACCTGCCGGGGGCGCTGGCTCTGGTCTTCACCGACGCCTTCACCGGCACCGCGGCCACCGGCGGGTTCGCCGGCTCGGGCATCCTGCTGGCCATCCGCTACGGCGTGGCCCGCGGCATCTTCTCCAACGAGTCGGGCCTCGGCACCGGCGGCATCGCGGCGGCGGCGGCCAAGACGAACAGCCCGGTGCGGCAGGCGCTCGTGTCGATGACCCAGACGTTCATCGACACGCTGGTCGTGGTCACCATGACGGGCCTGACCATCATCGTCACCGGAGCCTGGACCACCGGCGAGGACGGCGCCCCGCTCACCACCCTGGCCTTCAGCCACGGCCTGCCCGGCCAGTGGGGCGGCATCGTGGTGACGATCGGCCTGGTCTTCTTCGCGTTCTCGACGCTGCTCGGCTGGGCCTACTACGGCGAGCGCTGCATGGACCGGCTCTTCGGCAGGGTCGCGGTGGTGCCGTACCGGCTGGTGTTCATCGTGCTGATCTTCGTCGGCACGGTGCTCGAGCTGCAGACCGTGTGGACGTTCTCCGACATCATGAACGGGCTCATGGCACTGCCCAACCTCGTCGGCCTCCTCATACTCTCCGGGCTCATCGTCAGGGAGACCCGCGCCTACTTCGACCGGCCCGACTGGGAGCGGCTGCCCGAGGTCGATCCACGGTGACGGAGTGCGCGTCCGCGGGGGGCGCCGCGCCTGCCAGGATGCATTCATGAACGAACTCGAACTGAAGTCTGATCTCCGCCTCTACCTGCAGCGTGCCCGCGAGGCCCTGGTGTGGAAGCTCGACGGCCTGTCCGACTATGACGTACGCCGCCCGCTGACGCCCACCGGCACCAACCTGCTGGGTGTGGTCAAGCACGTCGCCGGCACGGAGGCGGATTACCTCGGCGGCGTCTTCGACCGTCCGTTCCCCGAGCCGCTGCCGTGGATGTCGGAGGCCGCCGAGCCCAACGCCGACATGTGGGCCACCGCCGACGAGTCGCGCGAGGACATCGTGGGTCTCTACCACCGGGTGTGGGCCCACTCCGACGCGACCATCGACGCGCTGGCGATCGACGCGGTCGGCGCGGTGCCGTGGTGGGGGGAGAAGGGCCGCCGGGTGACGCTGGGCCGGATCGTCACCCACATGATCGTCGAGACCAACCGGCACGCCGGGCACGCCGACATCGTCCGCGAGCTGATCGACGGGGCCGCCGGGATGCAGCAGGGCAACGACAACCTGCCACAGGGGGATCCGGCGTGGTGGGAGGCCTACCGCGCCAGGCTGGAGCAGGTGGCGCGCGAGGCCGGGCCGGCGGCCCGCTAGGAGACGGCGTTGCGGAGGCCGGCCCACCGCCGCACCCACGGAGCCGGCCGCCGTTATAGTGGACACGTGCAATACCTGTTCTTCCTCTGAGGATGACGACGCCGGCCGCCACAGCCGACCCGGTTCTGCCCTGATCGACGGGCCCGGGCGCGGCCGGATCACTCCGTCGTCAGCTCTCGTCTCTCACCGGGCGTGCCCCTGCGCGCGAGCCCGGTCCTTGGAGGAAGCGTGTCCACCGCCATGTCCCTACCGGCTCGTGCGCGGGCCCATCTCAGCGCCACCGACGTGCGTATCGCCCGCGGTGGCAGACCGGTCCTGACCGGCGTCCACCTCACGGTCTCCCCCGGAGACCGCCTGGGCGTGGTCGGCGAGAACGGCCGCGGCAAGACCACACTGCTGCACGTGCTCGCCGGCACCCTGGCCCCCGACTCCGGCTCGATCACCCGGGTCGGCACCGTCGGCGTCGCCGACCAGGAACTGCCCGCCGCCGACGACCGCACGGTCGGCGACCTGATCGACGTCGAGCTCACGCAGGTGCGGGCCGTGCTGCGCGCGTTCGACGCGGCGACGCGCGCGCTCGAGCACCAACGCCCGGGCGCCGAGCAGGACTACGCGGACGCGCTCGCCGCCGCCGAGTCCCTCGGCGCGTGGGACGCCGACCGCCGCGTCGACGTCTCGCTCGCCGCGCTCGGAGCCGTCAGCGACCGCGACCGTCCCCTGGCGGGCCTGTCCGTCGGGCAGCGCTACCGGATCCGGCTCGCCGGCCTGCTGGGCGCCGGGCACGACCTGCTGCTGCTGGACGAGCCGACCAACCACCTCGACGCGAGCGGCCTCGACCATCTGACCGCCCGGCTGCGGGCGCACCCGGGCGGGGTCGTACTGGTCAGCCACGACCGCGCGCTGCTCGCCGACGTCGTCACCACCGTGCTCGACCTCGACCCCACCAGCGACGGGCTGCCCCGTACGTACGGAGGCGGCTACGACGGCTACCGCGAGGGCCACCGCGCCGAACGGGAACGCTGGGAGCTCGCCTACCGCGACCAGGAGAACGAGCGTCAGCGGCTCTCGCAGGACCTCTCGGCCGCCCAGAACCGCCTGATCACCGGATGGCGGCCCGACAAGGGCACCGGCAAGCACACCCGCGCCACCCGCGCGCCCGCGCTGGTGCGGGCCGTGCACCGGCGGCGGGAGGCGCTGGAGTCGCACGTGCTCGACGTGCCCAGGCCGCCGCTGCGCTTCCAGCCGCCGCGGCTGGAGGCGACGCCGGGCGTCACGCTCCTGCGGGCCGACGACGTCACGGTGGCCGGCCGGCTCGACCCGCCCCGATCGGTGCACCTGCGCGGTGGCGAGCGCCTCGTGGTGACCGGGCCCAACGGCTCGGGCAAATCGACCCTGCTCGCCGTGCTCGCCGAGCGGCTCAAGCCCGACTCGGGGACCGTGCAGCGCCGGCGGGGCGCGCGGATCGGCCTGCTCGCCCAGGAGTCGCCGCCGCCGTCGCGGCGTCGCGCCTTCGAGGTGTACGAGGCCGCGGTCGGCCGGCTCGTCGGCTCCGGCGTGCTGCACGAAAGCGACCGGGTCGGGCTCACACAGCTCGGGCTGCTGCCCTCCGAGGCCGCGCACCGGCCGGTGC
Organism: Nonomuraea mesophila; assembly: GCF_004352805.1. Classification (NCBI taxonomy): domain Bacteria; kingdom Bacillati; phylum Actinomycetota; class Actinomycetes; order Streptosporangiales; family Streptosporangiaceae; genus Nonomuraea; species Nonomuraea mesophila. The sequence goes on along the minus strand of NZ_SMLD01000164.1, from coordinate 6,985 downwards.
ACGAGCTGTCGGTCGGCCAGCAACGCCGGCTCGACCTGGCGATCCTGCTGGCCGGGCGGCCCCACGTCATCCTGCTCGACGAGCCGACCAACCACCTGTCCATGGCGCTGGTCGACGAGCTGACGGAGGCGCTGTCCGCGACGGCCGCGGCGGTGGTGCTGGCCACCCACGACCGCCGGCTGCTCCGCGACACCGCCGCCTGGCCACGGCTGCGGATCTGACCCGCCGCCTGGCCACGGCTGCGGATCTGACCCGCCGCCTGGCCACGGCTGCGGATCTGACGCGCCGGCGGTCGCCGGGGCCACCGGCGCTGATGGTCAGGGCCACAACCACAGGGTGAGGGCGGCGGCGGCGACGATGACGACCGAGGCGGCGGCGAGGACCTTGCCGAGCGTGGAGACCGGGCCCAGCCGGCGCACGCCCGCGCCCCGGCGGTATCGCGCCGCCCGGCCGTCGCCGCCGCCCTCCCGTGAGAACATCCGGTCGATGCCGGTCCTGACGTCGTCGGCGACGGGGCTCCCGGTCAGGCTCAGCTCGCGTACGGTGCTGTCGGCCATGGTGTGGAGCAGGGCCGGGGCCGTTCCCGGCGCGCAGAGGGTCATCATCGCGAGCAGGAACGTCCTGGGAGGGCTGTCCAGGTCGGCCAGGATCTCCTTGATGTCGGCCCTCGTCAGGTGGCGGCGATGGCCCACCTGGAGCACGTCGCGGTAGCGGAGCACGCTCTCCTCGGCCGCGTGCACGGAGCTGATCGCCTCGATGAGGTAGCGGTGCCGCGCCAGCGCGTACCTGACGGCCTCCATGCCGCGCGGGTCACTGGGCAGCGCGCGGCGGTCCGCCTCGTCGAGCACGATCTCCAGCACCTTGCGGTTGCGGGACCGTACGGCGACGTCGCAGAGCTCGTCCTCCGACATGGTGGCGAGCACCTTGTGCAGGTGCTCGGGGCCCCGCAGGTGCGCGATGAGCAACCTCCCCGAGGGGGCGCTCGACGGCAGCAGCCTGCCCATCGCGGCGAGCACCGCCGGCGGCGGAGCGGCGCCGGGCCGGTGCGGGACGCCCAGATCGACCAGCATCTCCTCGACGTCGGCCGCCCGCATCCGCGCCGCGTACAGCAGCCGCAGCAGCACCTCGAAGAAGTCGCACAGGACGGCCGAAGCGTTCATCCGCGCCGGCGGGCGGATGGGGTTCGCCCTGACGAACACGCGGTAGGTCCTGCGGTCCTGGTCGGTCACCCGGTCACGGGCCCGCTCCGCCAGCAGCGTGGTGAGCTCGCCGAGCCGCCGTTCGTCGGCCTTCGCGATGCTCTCGCGGCACTGGCGCAGCACCTGCTCCACCGAGGGTCGCGGCGGCTGCGCGGCGGACCGCCCGCCGGGGGACCACGCCTCGCCGCGCAGCAACCTGGCCGCCGCCGCGCGGTGCGACGGGTCGCCGAGGTCGCCCGGCTCCACCAGCGTGCCGAGCCAGCCCATCAGGTCGCCGAGGTCATCCCCCTGGTAACGCTCAAGTTCCTTCTCGTAGGCCAGGGCCTCCGGCGGGTATGACGCCGGCCGCTCGTCCGACTCCCACGGCAGCTCCCACGTGCCGTGCGTGGGCGGCACCTCGGCGAACGAGAGCCGGATCCGGTGCAGGGAAGCGCTGTTGGTCCAGGTGGAGACCGCCAGCGTGTGACGGAACCCGTACGGGAGCAGCGCGGCCACGGCGTCCAGGAAGTCGAGCCGGCGGTCCGGCGGGAGGTGGCCGGCCCGCACCACGCAGACGGGCCTGCCGGTGAGCAGGAGCCCCGCCGCCCGCCGCGCCGTGGTGTTCACCTGCGCGGCCAGGTGGCGTTCGTCGTAGGCCGCCGGGGACAGCAGGAACGGCGCGTCGCCGGAGAAGTCCTGGCCGGCCAGCGCTTCGTACAGGGCGCGGTAGGACACCCTGCTCCGCCCCGCGACGACGTCGGCCCAGCGCGCGCAGACGTAGTACGTCATCGCGTACGGGCGGGCGAAGCCGTCCTGGGAGTCGGGCTCCTGCTGCAGGGACAGCCCCAGCCACGGCTCGTCGCCGGGGCCGGCGGTGAAGTAGCTGGTCGCCACGCGGGGCAGGGCCTTCGGCTCCATGGTGCCGGAGGTGAAGGCCTTGAGCCACATGCCGAACTCCTCGTGGGTGATCGCCCCCGAGCTGCAGCGGATCACGCCGTAGTCGTCCAGGCTCTCCGGCGTCTTGCCGAGGATCGCCCAGTGCGCGGTCAGCCGTTCCATCGCCGGTTCCCGATCGCGCCCGGCCTGAGCATGCCGCCGAGCCAGATCACGGGCTCCATGACGTTCATCGGGCGGACGGCGCCCCTGATCGTCAGCCCGCCGCCCGCGTTGTCGATGACGTTGAGGAAGTCGTCGGGGTCGAAGCGGCCGAGTTCCTCGTCGATGAACATGCCGACCGACGACGTCACGAAGTAGCGGATGCGGTCCTTGTGGAAGAAGGCCTCGATCAGGTCGAGGATCGTCTCCGTGTTGTGGTCGTACGACTCCTGGCACAGCAGCCGGAAGAAGTCGCGCACGCGGTCGGCCGGCACGTGGGGGATGCGCAGCTCGTCGCCGGGGTCCCGCTCCGTGAACCCCTCCTCCATGGCGATCCTCAGCACCCGGGGGTCGTCGTACTTGGTGATGCAGACCGCGATGTAGTGGGGCAGCTTGCCGTCCGCGTACTCGTCGCCGACGAGCATCCGGCCGGCGACCTCGTGCAGGGCGGCGTCGAGGTGTTTGAAGGCGTCGCCCACGCGGGCCTCACGGTCGGGGTCGAACATGTAGAGCAGCCCGCGGCTCCTGACGAGGCTGGTGATCAGGGCCTGCTTGTCGATGTTCGACTCCGACTCGGCGTACAGGTCGCCCCGGAGGTCGAGGAAGTCGAGCTTGATCTTCGGGGCCTTCGCCGGCGGGGCCGTCCACGGCCACCACCACCGCCGGCGCGTCTCCGGAGGGCCGATGATCATCCAGCTGTAGTAGGTGAGGGCCTCCGTCGGGGCGGGGAACGTACGGGCCTGCAGCAGCGTGTTGCGCAGTTTGGCCAGCTCTGTCCGGGACACCGGGTTCTCCCCGATGAGCCGCCATCCGGCGTCGCGGGACTTGTTCAGTGCGATGCTCAGCGCCGCGAGGAAGGCGGTCTTGCCGCTGCCCGAGGCGCCCCACATCGCGATGTCGGGCTCGCGCCCGCGCTCGGGATCTCCAGGGGCGGAGTCAGTTTCGGCCACCGCTGTCCTCACTCTGGGGAACGAAGGGAAGGGAGAGCACCTTCGCGGGCTCGGACACCAGCCCGAGCCGGAACGCGAGCTCTTCCGCGTTGACGGCGTCCACCCGGAACACCGCGGTCGAGCCGAGCCGGTGCCAGGGCGACGTGGGCGCGGCGGGCGGGCGGTCGCAGATGACCGCGCTCCTCAGGTCGTGGCGCTGTTCCATCTCGCGCAGCAGCGCCAGCCAGTCGTAGCGCTGGGGGCAGGCCGGCACCCGGTCGAGGCCGGACCGCGGCGGGTGCGGGGGCCGCGCCCCGATGGTGAGCAGCGCCGTCCGCGTGTGCGCCGGCTGCCCGAGCAGGCGGGCGCTCACCTCGGCCAGCATGTCCTCCAGCTGGGCCGCGTGCGGGTAGGTCGGCGTGGTGGGCCGCAGGGACTCGAGGGCGGCGCGCGCCTGGGCCGTGGACGCCGACCAGGCGGCGAAGGCCGGGCGGCTGCGGTCGGCGCGCCGGGTGCCGTACACGTGGGTGCCGTACCCGACGACCGACACCTGGAGCTGCTGCTGGTCCTGGCGGCGTTCGGCGAGGACGTCGATGACGTAGCCGGCCCAGTGGCAGCGGGCCTCGAACTCCTCCCGCGTGCCCGCCGTCTCGATGGCGCACACGAGGTGCCCCGGCCCGGGCGCGGGCTGCAGCCGGGCCGGCAGCGTGGCCACGACCTCCTCCCATGTACGGGTGTCCGGCTGGAGGCCGGGGATCTCGGGAAACCGGACCAGGCCGGGACGCTCCAGCACCGCCCGGAGCACGTGCCGTCCCCGCGGCAGGGGCGCGTGGTGGGCCGACACCAGCTCGGAGGGCTGGAGCGGGCCCGACCACGCGGACACCGCGAGCAGCAGGCCGCTCGCGTCGGTGCACGTCACGGTCACCGTGGTCGCGTCGCCGGGCTTCGCGCCGGCGCCGAAGAGCCGCCGGCCCACGAGCTCCAGCCTGCCGTCCTGCGCGCGTTCCCTGGCCACGATCAGGTCGTACGTCTGCCGCAACGGCGCCTCGGCGGCCAGCTCGCCGAGCAGCTCCCCGACCTTCACCCCGGGCGCCTCGACCAGGCGGGCCGAGGGCCGCCACCGCCGCAGCGCGCTCAGCGCCGCCTCCTGCTCGTGCCCGTCGCCGGAGCGTACTATCACCACGGGGTCGGCCTCGTCGGCGGAGATCAGATCCCGGGCGATCCTGTGCACCGCGTCGAGGACCTCCTCGCCGGAGGCGGTCAGGGTGGACCACTTGGCGGAGGCTCTGCGCGTGTGGCGGGTGGCGCCCACCTCGTCGGCGTGGACCTCGAAGACGCGGATGCCGGCGGCGTCGATCTCCACGACGGCCAGCCGTTCCCCGAACGTTCCGATCAGCTCGGCGAGCTCGCCACGCAACCCGCCCTCTGCGAAATGGTGCAAAAATCTCCCCGCTCGTCCAAGATCTTACCTTTTGTACGATTTATGGTGCTTTATGCGACCCTGACCAGCGAGGTCGTGGCGAGTCGACATTTATCCTCTTGTTATAAATCATGATTGCCGGTTGTTTATGGTAGTCAGTGGATTACTCACGGGATAGGTTGTGCCGCGTCCTGTCCCTTTCCCCCGGGGTGGCATGTGATCGGTAGATGGTTGATCGTCCTGTCGGGTGCCCGGCCGGAAGTGCTGGACAAGTGCCAGGGAGAGCGCGCCAGGTTCCATGGCATGGGTGGCGCCATCCTCACCACGGCCTGCGTCGCCGCCATCTCCATGACGTTCGCGCTCGCCTCGGCGCTCAAGGTGTTCACGCCGCTCGCCGTCCTGATCGGCCTCGTCTGGGGCGTCGCCATCCTGAGCCTCGACCGGTGGCTCGTCACGTCCCTGCCGGCCCAGGGCGGACGGCGCTTCTGGCTCGCCCTGCCCCGGGTGGCCCTCGCGCTGCTGCTGGGCGCCGTCATCTCCACGCCGCTGGTCCTGCAGATCTTCAAGCCCGAGATCGACGCCGAGATCGTCGACATCCAGCAGGAGCGCACCGACGCCTTCACCCGCGTGCAGCAGGGAGGCGAGACCGGCCGGCGCATCGCCGAGCTGGAGAAGTCGGCCACGGCCCTCGAAGCCGTGATCGCCTCACGCGGTGAGAGCCCGCTCGACCCGGCCGACGACCCCCGGATCCAGGAGCTTTCCAAGTCGCGCGCCCAGGCCGTCAAGCAGCGCGACAAGTTCTACCAGGAATGGCAGTGCCAGCTGTACATCGGTCCGCCCGAATGCGCGAAGAAAGGGCAGGGCCCTCTCGCGAAGGCGGCGGAGGAGGCGTACATCGGGGCCCGCGACCGGGCCAAGGACCTCGACCGGCAGATCGAGCGGCGCAGGCAGCAACTCAGCGACACCCAGAGGGACGGCAAGGCGAGCAGGCTGGCCCAGGCGGAGCAGGACCTGCGCGGCGTACAGGCCGAGCTGGCCAAACTGACCGGGCAGCAGGCCGCGCTGAGAGACGACTTCAGTGCCGAGATGAGCGGATCCGACGGCCTGATGCTGCGGCTGGAGGCGCTCAGCCGGGTGTCGCGGGACAACGCCACCCTCAGCGCGGCCAGGCTCCTGCTGTTCCTGTTCATCCTGCTCATCGAGTGTCTGCCGATCATCGTCAAGCTGATGCAGCGACCCGGCAGCTACGACACCATCGTGGCGGCTCTGGAGAGGAAGGAGGTCAACGCCGTCATCGACGAGATCAACGAGGCCGACCGGCGGCTCGCGCGCGGGGCCGGGCGGGACGGCCCGACCCGGTCGTACACCGTGGACGAGCCGCCACCCGACGCCTACCACGACGCCGGCACCCCGTTCCCGCCGCCGCGGCACGAGCACCACGAGACCAGGAGCTTCGAGGACGAGGCGCTGCGCAACCTCAGGGACAACCGCGCCTCGCGGACGGCCGCCACGGGCGGGCGGGAGGAGTACGCCGGGCTGAACGATGATTGGTGAGCGCGTCGCCGGCCGGTTCGTCATCGAGGCGCGACTGGGCGGCGGAGGCATGGGCTGGGTCTGGCGCGGCCGTGACTGCAAGCTCGACCGCGTCGTGGCGCTCAAGCAGGTGCGCGCCGACATCGGGCGCCTGCCCGAGCTCAAGGCGCGGGCCGTACGCGAGGCGCAGGCCCTGGCCAGGATCGACCACCCCGGCATCGTCCGCGTCCACGACGTGATCGACGCCCCCGACGGGCCGTGGATCGTGATGGACTACGTCCAGGGCACGCTGCTCGGCACGCTCATCCAGAGGGCGCCGCTGTCCGAGTCCGCCGTGGTGCGCATCGGCGCCCAAGCACTCGACGCGCTCGCCGCCGCGCACGCCGAAGGGGTGCTTCACCGTGACGTGAAGCCGGACAACATCCTCATCACCGCTTCCAGCTCGGTCGTCCTCGTCGACTTCGGCATCGCCACCATCGAGGGGCACGAGCGCATCACCGTGCTCGGCCACGTGGTCGGCACCCCCGACTTCATCGCCCCCGAGCGCATCCGCGGTGAGCCGGTCGGCCCGGCGGCCGACCTGTGGTCGCTCGGGGCCACGCTCTACACGGCCCTGGAGGGGCGCCCGCCGTTCCACAGAAGCACCGAGGAGGCGACCAGGTTCGCGATCCTCACCGCGCCCCCGGCCCCGATGACCCGGGCCGTCCGGCTCAAACCGACCCTCAACCGGCTGCTCGCCAAGAGCCCGGCCAACCGGATGGCCGCGGAAGAGCTGGCACGGCACCTCGAAGGAGCGGCCAGGGGCGCGCCCGCCGCCCACCCACGACGCC
>NZ_SMLD01000163.1:0-20896 GCF_004352805.1 Nonomuraea mesophila | reverse complement strand
CGGCACCGTCACATGCGTATAAGAGACAGGAGCCGTACGAGCCGTACGAGCCGTACGAGCCCGGTGAGTCCGGTGAGTACGTCGAGCAGCGGCTGCTCGAGATCAGGGAGATGTCCAACCAGGCCATCGGCTCCATCGACGACCTGCTCCAGCACACTGCCTGAAGTGTGCCCCCATCGAGCGATATCTGATCTTTGAGGAGAGTCATGCAGGATCTGTCGCGACCGGAGCTGAGGTCGCGTGACGTCGGGGGACACCAGCCTCGCTCCCTGGCGGGCATCGAGACGCCGCGCACGCTCGACGAGGTACGCGCCCTCGTACGCCAGGCCATGACGGCCAGGCGCCGCCTCTACCCGATCAGCACCGGCAGGAACTGGGGCATGGGCTCGGCCATGCCGGTCACGGACGACAACCTGGTCGTCGACCTCAGCGGGATGAACCGCGTACGCAGCCTCGACCTGGAGGCCGGCTTCGCGGTCATCGAGCCGGGAGTGACCCAGGCGCAGCTCGCCGAGGTGCTGCGCGACACGCCGTGGATGCTGAACGTCACCGCGTCGTGCGCCGACACCTCCGTGATCGGCAACGCGCTCGACCGCGGCGACGGCTGCATCCGCTCCCGCGTGCACGACGTCGCCGGGATCGAGGCCGTGCTGGCCGACGGCAGCGTCGTCACCACCGGCGGGCTGGACCCCGCGGGGCGCTACCACGGCCGCGTCGCCGGCCCCGACCTGACGTCCTCGTTCGTCCAGCACAACCTGGGCGTCGTCACCGCCATGGCCGTCGCGCTCGTGCCGCGCCCGCAGACCATCGCCCTCGTGCACGGCCGCATCCCGCGCGACCAGGTCGGCACCGCGGTCGGCGCGATGACCGGGTTCCTGCGCCGCGGCAACCCGGCCGAGGGGCTGATGCGGGTGCGCGAGCTGTCGCTCACGCCGAGCCACGGCGACTGGGTGCTGCCCGCGGGCGTCGACCCCGGCCTGTTCACCATCCTCGGGCCGCTCATGGGCAGCGACGCCACCGTCGAACTGGCCGAGGAGCTGCTGCGCAAGGCGCTGATCGAGGTGGAGGGCGCCGAGGCGCTGCGCGTGGTCGACGCCGCCGAGGTGGACCCCGGCGACCCGCTCTACGCCAGAGCGCTCATGTCGCAGGGCATACCCACCTGCCTGGGCGTGCACAACGCGCTCGGCGTGACCTCCTGCGACCAGATAGACGAGGGCCCGATGGGCTTCCTCGCGCTGCTGCCGCTCATGCCGATGCACGCGCGGAAGACCGAGCACGTCCTGGCCGCGCTGCAGACGGCGGTCGACGCCCACGCCACCGCCCTCATGGTCGAGTGGAACCTGGTCAGCAGGCACATGGCCAACGGGGTCATGCAGATCTTCTTCGAACGCGGGGCGCCCGACGCCGCGCACCGGGCGCACCAGCTCCGCAACGACGGCAGCTGCGTCCTGCGGGCCAACGGCTGCGCCATCTACCGCTCCGACATCGACCACGCGGCCGCCGACGTCTGGTCCGAGACCAGCACCGCCAGCCTCGGCATGCTGCACCGCCTCAAGACGGCGCTCGACCCCGACGGCCTGCTCTCGCCCGGCCGGTACGGCGCCTGACCCCCACCCGTCCGGCTCCGCCGTCCGCACAGCCGGAGTGTGCCAGGCGGCGGGGCGACCCACGATCGACAGCGAAGATGGAGGGACCACGTGCGTTCGTCACCAGCGGCCGTCCGGGGATCGAGCACGGCCGGCGCAGACCGCCGACACGGCGTGATGCTGCGGCTGGTCGGTGCGGGTGTCATGTTGACGGTGATGGCCGACACCACGGCCACCACCCTGGCAGTCGGAGTGCTGCGGTACACGCCCGCCGGCGCGGGCATGCCGCTCGGTGACCTGGTCTGGCTGACCAGCGCGGCGTTCATCCCGATCGCGGCGCTGCTGGCCACCGCGGGCCGGTGGGCCGACCTGTTCGGCCGCCGGCGGGTGCTGGCCGTCGGCCTCGTCGTGTTCGTGCTGGGCGGCATCGCCGCCGTCGCCGTGGAGCCCTGGTCGTACGTGCTGGCGGCGCGGGCGGTCCAGGGCGCGGGAGCGGCCGCGATGATCCCCGCCAGCCTGGGACTGCTGCTGGGAGAGCTGCCGGAATCGGAACGGCGCGGCGCGATCGCGTTGTGGAGCTCCGCGTCCGGCCTCGGCTGCCTGCTCATGCAGGCGGGCGGCGGCTGGCTGGCCGCCTCCGTCGGCTGGCGGGCGCTGTTCATCCCCGACGTCGTCATCGGCATCGCGCTGCTGATCGCCTGCGCCTGGCTCCCGTCCGGCAAGAGGTCCGGCACCAAGGGCGTCCCCGACGTGCTGGGCGCCTGGCTGCTCGCCGGCGGCATCGCGGTCGTCGTGCTGGCCATCTCCAAGGCGATGGCCTGGGGCATGGGCGTCCTGTGGCTGACGCTCGCCGCGGTCGCCCTGCTGGGCGGCGCGCTCGCGCAGGCCAGGCGCCACCGGCTCCCGGCGATCGACCTGGCCCTGTGGCGGCGGCCCCGCTTCGTCTGGGGCTGGCTGGCGACCTGGGGCTTCGGCGCGCTGTCGTACGGGCTGCTGACCGTGCAGCCGCTCTACCTGCTGCACCTCGGCTACCCCATGCTGGAGGTGGCCATGTGGCTCACGCCCACGTCGGTGGCCGTCGTCGTGTCGAGCTTCCTGGCCGGACGGCTCGTCAGGCGCATCGGCCCCTACGGGCTGATCTACGCCGGCTCGCTGCTCTGCGGCGGCGCCTGCGTGCTCGTGCTGGTGCAGTCGGGGCCCACCGTGTGGGGCCTGATCGCCAGCGTCGTGGTCGGGGTCGGCGTCGGCGCGCTCGCCCCCGGCACCTCCGTCGCCACGACCCTCGCCGCCAGCCCCCACCAGTACGCCTCCGCCGTCGGCTCGGCCACCATGGCCCGCATGGTCGGCGGGGCCGTGGGGGTCGCCGTGGTGTCGATCGTCATCGACCACCCCTTCATGACCGGCCCCTTCGCCGGCCTGGCGGGCGCGCTCGCTCTGTGCGTGGCCATCTCCGTGCTGATCGGCGCGCTGGCCCTCACCAAGATCACCAAGACGCGGCCCGACCCGGGCGACGTCATGGTCAAGGTGCCGCGCAAGCTCCTGCTCGAACTGCGCATGACCCTCGCCACCGTCGCGGCGGAGGCGGACGCGCTGCTGCCAGTCGAGACCCGCACACCGCCCACGACCACCCCACCGGCGCCTCAGCAGGGTCCCCCCGTGGACACCCCGATGGGCCGGGTCCCGCTGCCGCGGGCGGCCGAGACAGGCCCGCTCGCCGCTACTCGCGGGCGTACGAACTAGTTCAACCATTCAGAAGGGCTCTCGTCATGGCAACCACATCGTGCGACGTGGCCATCGTCGGCGCCGGACTCGGCGGCTGCTTCCTCGCCCTGTTACTGGGCCGCCGCGGGCAGCACGTCGTCGTCATCGAGCAGGGACCCTCGGTCCCGAGCGCGGGCGCCGACTTCCTCAAGCCCCCCGGCCGGCGCGTGCTCGCCCGGCACGGGCTGGCCGACCTCGTCGAACGCCATGGCCTCAGGCGTGACACCATCCGCTACTACCACGACGGCGACCCCATCAGTGAGTGCCGCTTCCCCGACGACGGCTTCGTCATCCGCCCCTACCGCGAACTGGTCGAGCTCATCTACACCTCCTGCGTCATGGAGGGCGTCGAGTTCCGGTTCGACACGGGCATCGACGACATCGTGACCGGCGACGGCCGGGTGGAGGAGCTGACGCTCTCCGACGGCCGCACGCTCAGGGCCGGCGTCGTGATCGGCGCCGACGGCACCAAGTCCGCCGTACGCAGGGCGCTCGACATCGAGCAGCAGACGATGCCGTACGAGCGGCTGCTGATGCGGGTGGCCACCGTGCCGCTGACCGCCAGCGTCGCCCGGCTCAACCGGCTCTACTTCAGCTCCGAGGGCTGGCTCGCCTACTTCTACCCGCTCGACAAGGACCGGGCCAGGGTGTTCGTCGGCCTGCCGCCCGAGGACGACAAGGAGATCTTCCAGGACGGCATCCCGCTCCTCATCGACACGCTGAAGAGGTTCGTCACCGACAGCTCGGACGCCTTCAACGTCCTGCAGCCCGCCACCTGGCAGCGGATCAAGGTGTCATCGCTGCGCGTGGCCGGCTACCACAAGGGCAACGCCGCGCTCCTCGGCTCGGCCGCCTTCGCCTGCCACCCGATGACGGGCATGGGCATGAGCTACACGCTGCACGACGCCGAGATCCTGGCCGACGTCATCTGCGCGGCCGGCGGCGACGGCGACCTGCTCGACCGGCTCCTCTACGCCCGCTACGAACCCCGCAGGCACGCCCACAGGGAGCTGATCGACTACGGTGACGCGCTGGCCGCCACCTTCCGCGACCGGGCCGCCTACCTCTCGGCCTTCCGCCCCGACCTGCACGTCCACGGCGACGCCGCCGCGCCCGAGGAGGTGCCGGCCCTGCAACCGATCTGAGCAGCCGATCCGAGCTCCTCCGATGAGCCGGGCGTTCCCCGCCGCCCGCCCCACCGTCCGCAGGTGACGGCAGCCCATGCCCCGGCGGCGGGGACGCCGTCCGGCGTCCGGGGTAGGGCCTGCCCCACCCCCAGGACGGGTGACAGCGGGGTCACACCAGGCCGGGTTGTCAGCGATGCTGTAGGTGATCCCCGTACGACGCATCAGCATCGGAGAAGACTTTGACTGTGGTGGACACGTCCCGTGCCCGGCCATCAGGCGAGCGAGGAAGCGACTTCGCCAGGCTGTCGCGCCGTATCGCGCAGGAGGGCCTGCTGAAGAAGCGGCCGGGCTACTACGCGGCCAGGATCACCCTGGTCGCCGGCCTGTTCGCGGCGAGCTGGGCGCTGTTCGCCTGGGTCGGCGACTCGTGGTGGCAGCTGGCCGTCGCCGTCCTCATGGCCGCGGCGTTCGGGCAGGTCACCCTGCTGGCCCACGACCTGGCGCACGGGCAGATCTCCCGTTCGCGGCGCACCAGCAGGATCGCCGGGCTGATCACCGGCAACCTCGCCATCGGGCTCAGCTACGGCTGGTGGATGGACAAGCACACCCGCCACCACGCCAACCCCAACCACGAGGACCACGACCCCGACGTCGCGCCCGACTTCCTCGTCTGGTCGGAGAGGCAGGCCGAGGCCAGCCGCGGGCTGCCCAGGTTCGTGGGACGCTGGCAGGCGTTCCTGTTCTTCCCGCTGCTCACCCTCGAAGGGCTCAACCTCAAGGTGTCGAGCTTCCGCGCGCTGCGCAGGAAGTCGCTGAAGAACAGGACGCTCGAAGGGCTGCTGCTGAGCGCCCACGTGCTGGCCTACGCCGGCGTGCTGTTCCTCGTGCTGCCGCCCGGCCTGGCGCTGGCCTTCCTCGCCGTGCACCAGGCCTGCTACGGCGTCTACCTGGGCTGCACGTTCGCGCCCAACCACAAGGGCATGCCGGTGCTCACCGCCGAGGACGAGCTCGACTTCCTCCGGCGCCAGGTGCTGACCTCGCGCAACGTGCGCGGCGGCCGCCTGGTCAACACCGCGCTCGGCGGCCTGAACTACCAGATCGAGCACCACCTGTTCCCGAGCATGCCCAGCGCGAACCTGCGCAGGGCGCAGCCCATCGTCAGGGAATACTGCGAGTCGCTCGGCATCGACTACGTCGAGTGCGGCCTGTTCCGGTCGTGGGGGCAGGCGCTGCGCCACCTGCACGCGGTGGGCCGGCAACTGCGCGGAGCCGCCGCGACGTGACGGCCCCGTGAGGCGTCCGGCACGTGAGGGGCGCGACCGTGAGCCGCAGGGCGGCGGAGAGCGGGACCGGGCGGGCTCTGTGTAAGGATGGCGGCTGTGCCCCTTCCGTCGTCGTCCCTTCCGTCGTCGGCCGCGCTCCCGGCGGCGTCCGGGCTGCGGCTCGCGCGCGCCGTCGTGTTCGCGGCCGTCTGCGGCGCGATCTCGGCGGGCGGGCACGCGCTGGCGGGCGGCGGGCCGGTGCCGCTGCCGGTCTACGGCGCCGCGGTGCTCGCGGCGCTCGGCCTGGCCTACCTGATCGACGGGCGCGAACGCGGTCCCGTCGCCGTGCTCGCCGCGACCGCCGGCACCCAGCTGCTGTTCCATCAGCTCTTCGACCGGCTGGCGCCCCCTCCCGCGCCGGAGTTCGCGCACGCGCACCCGGGGCCCGGCATGGCGCTCGTCCATCTCACGGTGGCGGCGCTGACGGCGTGGTGGCTGCACCGCGGCGAACGCGCGTTGTGGCTCATGATCCGCCTGTACGCCGCGCCGCCGCCGGTCATCGGGCTGCTCGTCATCGCCCCCGTGGAGGTCGCCCTGCCGTCGTGGCGGCCGGCCACCCCCGTCCTCCCCGCGTACGCGGGAGAGATCGTCTCAGGAACGGCCAGCAGACGCGGCCCGCCCCGGGAGCACCAGCGTTCGCGCTGACGCTCGCCGCCCTGCCAGCATCCTGGACGCCGGCGCCACGGGCGCGGCCGTCCGGGGCACCTATCCGGAGACCTGTCATGACATTCCCGACCCTCACCATCCGCGCGCCCCGCATCCGCGAGGCGGTGCTCGCGGCGCTCGCCTGCCTGCTCGTCCTCGCCCTCCCCGCCGCGCCGGCCCACGCCCACGACAAGCTCAAGAGCAGCTCGCCCGCCAAGGACGCCGAGGTGTCCTCGGTCGAGGAGATCGAGCTCGAATTCACCGCGAGCGTCAAGTTCCCGTTCGTCGTGCTGCACGACGAGGCCGGCGGGCAGGTCACGCTCGGCGAGCCGGAGACCGACGGGCCGAAGGTGTCCGCCGCCGTGCCCGAGCCGCTCGCGCCCGGCTCGTACGTGATCGCCTGGCGGGTCGTCTCCTCCGACGGCCACCCCATCGAGGGGGAGATCCCCTTCACCGTGAAGGGCGAGGCCGCCTCCTCCGCCCCGGCCTCGCCGGACCCCGCCGCGTCCGCGCCCGCCTCCGACGCGCCCGCCACTGCGAGCGCGCAGGACGACGCCGCCTCGACGGCCGCCTCCTCCGAGACGGAGTCGTCCGGCGTGCCCGTCTGGATCTGGGTCGCGCTGGCGGTGCTCGTCGTGCTCGGCGCGGTCGTCGGGCTCAGGGCCGCGCGCCGGCGTCCCGAGGGAGAGGAGCCGGGTGCTCAATGAGCAGGCCCGGCAGATCGCCGGCCGGTGGGTGCAGACGGAGGGCGCCGCGCTGCCCGGGTTCGGCGGGGCGTTCCTGACCGGGTCGGTGTTGTGGGGCGACCCGCGCGCCGAACTCGGCCCGGCGTCCGACGTCGACGTCATGCTGATCGCCGGCCCCGGAGTCAGGCCGGGCAAGTTCGCCTACGAGGGGGCGCTGCTCGAGGTCTCCTCCATGCCCCGCATCGGGTCCGCGGACGACGTCCTGGCCGACTACCACCTGGCCGGCAGCTTCCACCTGCCGTGCGTGCTGGCCGACCCGACGGGGCGCCTCAGCGCGATCCAGCGGGTCGTCGCCCGCGACTTCGCCGTGCGAGCGTGGACGACGGTCCGCTGCGCGGGCGCGATGGACCGCGTGCGCGCGTTCCTCGGCGGCATGGACCCGTCGGCGCCACTGCCCGACCAGGTCACCGGCTGGTTGTTCGGCACCGGGGTCACCACGCACGTGCTGCTGGTGGCCGGGCTGCACAACCCGACGATCCGCCGGCGGTACGCGGCTGTGCGCGACCTGCTCGCCACCCACGGCCGCCTGGACGTCCACGAGACCCTGCTCGACTGGCTCGGCTGCGCCCACCTCGACGCCGCCAGGGTCGAGCGGCACCTGGCCGCGCTGGAGACGGTGTTCGACGTCGCCGCGGCCGTGCGGGCGCCCGCGTACCGTTTCGACTCCGACATCTCCGCCGTGGCCAGGCCCGTCGCCATCGACGGCAGCCGCGAGCTCATCGCACGCGGGCTGCACAGGGAGGCGGTCTTCTGGATCGCCGCCACCTACGCGCGGTGCCTGGCCAAGCGGGCCGCGGCGGGGGAGCGGGGGCACGAGGACGGGCTGCTGGACCTGCTCGCTGACCTGGGCGCGGAGACGTACGCCGACCGCCGGCGGCGCGCCGACCGCGTGCTCGCCGGGCTGCCCGGCCTGTGGGAGACGGCCATGTCGCTGTGCTGACACCCGCACCCAGGTGGCGGAAGGACCCAGGCGGTCACCGGCCGTCGAGACGGTCGACGGCCTCGCCGTAGATCCCGGGACTGCGGTCCACCTGGTCGATGAAGTCGCCCGGAAAACCCAGCTCGAAGCCGACCGCGGACTCCAGCCGCCGCGTCCTGCGCGTTGTAGCGTCCGGACAACACCCCCTGCGCGAGCACCCCCCACGCCGCCACGCTCATCCCGTAGGCCCGCGCCATCGGCAGCAGCTCCCGCTCCACGTCACGCGAGAGCAGGCTGTACGGCGCCTGCAACCCGGCGAACGGCGTCCACCCCCGCCACTCGGCCAGCGTGTTGTCCCGGCTCGCCACCACCGTCGTCGGAGATGCCGACGTAGAGCACCTTGCCCGCGCTGACCACGTCGTCCAGCGCCCGCATCGTCTCCTCGATGGGGGTGTGCCGGCAGACGTGCACCCAGAGCAGGTCGACGTAGTCGTCATGCGCACCACCCTGCCGGAACGCGCGCCGTCGAGGGACACCGTGGCGGGACTGGCCCTCCCGGGGCCACGATGTGACCGGCTGACCCGCTCCCGCCGCCGGTCAGGCTCGGACGTCCAGCCCCATCGCGGTGGCCACGACCGTGGCCTGGAACGGGTCGATGATCGCGCCGGCCAGCGTGACCGTGCGCGGGTCGAACGTGCTGAGGTCGCTGCCGCGCAGATCGCACTTCGTCAGGTCGGCTCCGCGCAGCGACGCCCCCGTCAGGTCGGCCCGCCGCAGCTCCGCCCGCTCCAGCCGGGAGCCCGCCAGGTCTGCCTCGCGCAGCCGGGTGCCGTCGAAGGAGCAGCCCCGCAGGTCGGCCCCGGCCAGGCCGGTGTAGGACCAGTCGCCGCCCTCGACCTTCAGCAGGCCGTACGTGCAGCCGTCGAACACGCTCCCGATCAGCCGGCACCCCGTGAACGTGGCGTCGAAGAGCGAGCACCGCGTGAACGTGCAGTTGAGGAAGCTCGCGTCGGTGTGCTCCGACACGTTGAACCGCACGTTGCTGAAGTGGCACTCCTCGAACGACGAGCCGCGGTCGACGAGCTCCGTCATGTCCACGTCCTGGAACAGCACCCGGAAGTGGCTCTCGCCGGAGATCTCGAGCGTGTCCCAGTCCGTGGACCAGACCGTCTTCTCTGTGGGATGGGCCATGCGAACAAGCTAGCGGGTCAGGCCCGCTTCGCGATGGCGGTGATGAGCGGCTGCACGGCCTTGGCCGCCAGGGGCCCGAACGCGGCGAGGATGAGCACGTACGCCGCCGCCAGCGCCCCCAGGTCGGGGTGCGCCCCCGCGCCGACCGCGAGACCGGCGATGACGATGTTGAACTCACCGCGGGGGACGAGCGCGATGCCCGCTCGTGCCTGACCGGCCCTGGCGATGCCCGCCCGTTTCGCCGCGTACATGCCGGTGACGACCTTCGTGATCATGCTGACCAGGGCCAGCAGCGCCGCCAGCCCGGCCACCGGCAGGATCTTCGCCGGGTCGGTCTGGAAACCGAAGAACACGAAGAACACTGCGGCGAACAGGTCGCGCAGCGGCGCCAGCAGCGCCTGCGCGTCCTCGGCCAGCTCGCCGGAGAGCGCGATGCCCACCAGGAAGGCGCCGACCGCCGCCGAGACCTGCAGCTGCTGGGCGAGGCCGGCGACCAGCAGGGCCAGGCCGACGACCTTCAGCAATAACACCTCGGAGTTGGGGCTGGACACGAACGCCTCGATGAAGCGCCCGAAGCGCAGCGCCACCACCAGCACGATGCTGACCGTGAGCAGCGCGATGCCCACCGAGACGGCCCCGCTCACCAGGCTCAGCCCGGCCAGCATGGTCGTCAGGACCGGCAGGTAGACCGCCATCGTGAGGTCTTCGAACACCAGCAGCGACAGGACCGTCGGCGTCTCCCGGTTACCGATCCACCCGAGGTCCGACAGCACCTTCGCGGTGATGCCCGACGAGGTGGCGTAGGTGACGCCGGCCATGGCCACCGCCGCGACCGGGCCCCAGCCCAGCAGCAGTGCGAGGATCGCGCCCGGCGCCGCGTTGAGCACCAGGTCGACGATGCCCGCGCGGGCATTGCTCGTGAGGCTGGTGACCAGCTCGTCGGCGTTGTACTCCAGACCCAGCGTCAGCAGCAGCAGGACGACGCCCAGCTCCGCGCCGATGGAGATGAACTCTTCGCTGGTGGCCAGCGGCAGCACGCCGCCCGTGCCGAACGCCAGCCCGGCGATCAAATAGAGGGGGATGGGGGAGATGCCGCCGCGCAAGGCCAGCGCGCCCAACACTCCAAGACCCAGTAGTACTGCTCCGAACTCCAGGAATAGGATCGCGGTTTCGTGCACCCGCGGCCCTACCCTTCTGCCAAAATGCCGGCGACCTCGGCCGTGGTGTCCTCACTGCCGACGACGACCACGACGTCACCGACGGCGAAGGTGAAATCGGGTCCAGGACTGGCGAACACCTTGCCGCCGCGCACGACGGCCACGATGGAGGCGCTGGTACGCGTGCGCACCCGCGCGTCCCCCATGGGGCGTTCCACGTACGGGGAGTCCGCCGGTATCGGCAACTGAACGCTGACCAGGCCTTCGACCTGTTCGTGCAACTGGTTGAGACGCTGCACGATGCGCGGCGCCCCCAGAAGCTCGGCCAGGGTGTCCGCCTCCTCGTCGTTGAGCTTGACCGTGTGGCAGACGGCGTCGGGATCCTCTTTGTCGTAGATCACGAGGTCCCTGCGCCCGGTGCGGTGGGACACGATGCCGACCCGCTGTCCTTTGCGCGTCGTGAAATCGTGCCGTAGACCGATGCCGGGCAGTGCTGTTTGTTCGACCTCCACCTGTCCCACCTGTTCAGATCCGCATTTTTCCGGACAACCCTACCAATGCATTACCCGCGTTATACACGCGCTTACCGATCCACCCGGCCACACCTCCGCTCGCCGGTCCAGGGCCGGTCCAGAGCGCTCCAGGGCCGGTCAGAGGCCGCTTCGCCGCCGGTCGCGCCCCCCGTCGCACCCGAAATGGTGACTCGTGGGAGACTGCTCAACGGCGCAACGTGACGAGAACGCGTCCAGCGGACGGCCCACCGGCCGCACGAGACCCCCGAGAGCAGAGGCATGGGCAGCAAGGAGGCGCAGCCTTACCACGTGGACACCCGGTTGCCGGAGGAGATGGGCAGCATCACGGCATCGCGGCAGATCATCGGTGAGGCCCTGGCCGAGCGCGGCTACCAAGGGCAGCACGAGGACGTTCTCCTGGTGGTGTCGGAGCTGGTCACCAACGCGCTCGTGCACGGTGACGGCCCGCCCTCGCTGCGCATGCGGGCGGACGCGTCGAGCGTGCGGATCGAGGTCAGCGACGCCGGCGCCGAACTGCCCAGGCCCCGCGAGCCGGGCCCCGGCGACGGCTGGGGGCTGCACGTGGTCAGGCTGCTGTCCACCGGCTGGGGCATCGCGCCGGTCGAGGACGGCAAGACGGTGTGGTGCGAACTCACCGCCGGTTTCACCCGAATCCGCCCAGCAGAAATCTGATCTCGTCAGGCCGTGGCCCGTCGCGGTGGGTGACTCAAGGTTCGCCCTGTGGCGTTCCGGGGCCGGTGGTGGGCTGCTCGCTGATCAGGGCGAGGGCCTCGCGGGCGATCTCCCACTCCTCGTCCGTGGGGATGACGAGCACGGCCACCTCGGCGCCAGGCGGTGACACCGCGCGCTCGCCCTCCGGGCCGGCCCGGTTGAGCGCCGGGTCGACGGTGATGCCGAGGCGGTCCAGCCCGGCCAGCGACTCGGCGCGGGTGGCGGCGTCGTGCTCCCCGACCCCGCCGGTGAACACGATCGCGTCCACCCGGCCCAGCAGCGCGTAGTAGGCGCCGACGTACTTGCGGACGCGCCTGGTGTAGACCTCGAGGGCCAGCCGGGCCTCGTCGTCGTCGCGGGCGCGCACCTCGCGCATGTCGCCGCTGCCGGTGAGGCCGAGCAGCCCGCCCTGGCGGCCGAGCGCCTCCTCCACCTGCTCGGCGTCCATCCCGTCCACCCGGGCGAGGTAGCCGCCGATCGCCGGGTCGACGTCGCCCGCGCGGGTGCCCATGACCAGGCCCTCCAGCGGGGTCAGCCCCATGGAGGTGTCGACGCTGCGCCCGCTGGAGACGGCGGTCGCGCTGGCGCCGTTGCCCAGGTGCAGCACGATGAGGTGGAGCCCGGCCAGGTCGCGGCCGAGCAGGGCGGCGGCGCGGCGCGAGACGTAGGCGCACGAGGTGCCGTGGAAGCCGAAGCGCCGCACGCCCAGCCGCTCGCGCCAGGCGCGCGGCACCGCGTACGTGTACGCGGCGGGCGGCAGCGCGAGCTGGAAGGCGGTGTCGAACACGGCCACCTGGGGCACGCCGGGGAACGCCGAGCGCGCGACCCGGATTCCGGTCAGGTTGACCGGGTTGTGCAGGGGCGCGAGCGGCGCGAGCCGCTCGATGGCGGCGATCACGGCGTCGTCGATGAGCACGGCCTCGGTGAACGTGGTGCCGCCGTGCACGACCCGGTGCCCCACGGCGACCGGGTTCAGCTCGGGCCCGGCCGTCCGGAACGCCTCCATGACCGCGTCGAGCCCTTCGGCATGCCCGGGGAAACGGGCCCGCCGCTCGTAGGGCGGCCCGTCACCCGCGTGGTGCGTCAGACGTCCCTCGTCCTCGCCGATGCGCTCGACCAGGCCCCTCGCGGGGCGCTCGCGGGTGCGGACGTCGATGAGCTCGTACTTGATGGACGAGGAGCCGGTGTTCAGGACGAGGATGCGGCCGGCCACGTCCACGACCTTATGTCGGCGGGGTCCTCGCCGTGCTCGCGCGTGTGGGCGCGGGCGCGCAGCCGTTCGTCGCTCATGTGCTGGCGCAGGTGCGCCTGGGTGGCGCCGAGCCCGGGCACCCGGTCGATGACGTCCATGACCAGGTGGTAGCGGTCGATGTCGTTGAGCATGCACATGTCGAAGGGGGTGGTGGTGGTGCCCTCCTCCTTGTATCCGCGTACGTGGATGTTGTCGTGGCCGTGGCGCCGGTAGGTGAGCTGGTGGATGAGCGAGGGGTAGCCGTGGAAGTTGAAGATCACCGGTCGGTTCGTCGTGAAGAGCGTGTCGAACTCGGCGTCCGGCAGACCGTGCGGGTGTTCCGACTGCGGCTGGAGGCGCATGAGGTCGACGACGTTGACCACGCGTACCTTCAGGTCGGGCAGGTGCTCGCGCAGCAGCGCGGCGGCGGCGAGCGTCTCCAGGGTGGGTACGTCGCCCGCGCAGGCGAGCACCACGTCCGGCTCGGCCCCCTGGTCGGAGGAGGCCCAGGGCAGGATGCCGAGGCCGCGCGTGGAGTGGGCGATGGCCTCGTCCATGGTGAACAGGTCGAGTACGGGCTGCTTGCCGGCGACGATGACGTTGACGTAGTCGCGCGAGCGCAGGCAGTGGTCGCCGACGGACAGCAGCGTGTTGGCGTCCGGCGGCAGGTAGACGCGGACCACGGACGCCTTCTTGTTGACGACGACGTCGAGGAAGCCGGGGTCCTGGTGGCTGAAGCCGTTGTGGTCCTGGCGCCACACGTGTGACGACAGCAGGTACGTCAGCGACGCGACCGGCCGCCGCCACGGGATCTTCTGCGACGACTCCAGCCACTTGGCGTGCTGGTTGAACATGGAGTCGACGATGTGGATGAAGGCCTCGTAACAGTTGAACAGCCCGTGGCGGCCGGTCAGCAGATAGCCCTCCAGCCAGCCCTGGCACAGGTGCTCGCTCAGCACCTCCATGACGCGCCCGCCGGTGCCGAGGTTCTCGTCGGTGGGCAGCAGCTCGGCGTCCCAGGCCCGGTCGGTCACCTCGAACACCTCCTGCAGCCGGTTGGAGGCGGTCTCGTCCGGGCCCATCAGCCGGAACGTGTGCGGATTCCCGGCGATCACGTCGCGCAGCAGCCCGCCGAACACCCGCGTCGGCTCGGTCTCCTGCACGGCGGGCGACTTGACCTCGACCGCGTGGGTGCGGAAGTCCGGCAGCCGCAGCGGCTCCAGCAGCTCGCCGCCGTTGGCGTGCGGGTTGGCGCTCATCCTGCGCGGGCCGGCCGGCACGGTGTCCGCGACCTTCGCGGCCGGGCGCCCGCCGGCGTCGAACAGCTCCTCGGGACGGTAGGAGCGCATCCACTCCTCCAGCATGGCGAGGTGCGAAGGGTTTTCGCGCACCTTCGGCAGCGGCACCTGGTGGGCCCGCCAGGTGCCCTCGACGGGCTTGCCGTCGACCTCGCGCGGCCCGGTCCACCCCTTCGGCGTACGCAGGATGATCATGGGCAGGCGGTCGGCGTCGCCCGCCTTGTACGCCGCCATCTCCTCCCAGGCGGTGTCGAGCGTGCCCGCCATCTCGGCGTGGTCGGGGCCGACCAGGTGGGGGCGGTATCCGTACCCCTCCATGAGTTTGATCAGCTCGGGCTCGGGGATGCGGGCGAGCACGGTCGGGTTGGCGATCTTGTATCCGTTCAGGTGCAGGATGGGCAGCACCACGCCGTCGCGGCGGCGGTCGGCGAACTTGTTGGCGTGCCAGCCGGCGGACAGCGGGCCGGTCTCGGCCTCGCCGTCGCCGATGACGCAGGCCACGACCAGGTCCGGGTTGTCGAAGGCGGCGCCATGGGCGTGCGCGAGCGAATAGCCCAGCTCACCCCCTTCATGAATGGACCCGGGCGTCTCGGGCGCGACGTGGCTGGGCACGCCACCGGGGAAGGAGAACTGGCGGAACAACCGCCGCATGCCGGCGACGTCCTGCGAGACGTCGGGGTAGCGCTCGGAGTAGGAACCCTCCAGCCAGGCGTGCGCGACGGCCGCCGGGCCGCCGTGACCGGGACCGGCGATGTAGATCACGTCCTGGTCGCGTTCCTTGATCACCCGGTTGAGGTGGGCGAAGCAGAAGTTCAGCCCCGGCGTGGTGCCCCAGTGGCCGAGCAGGCGCGGCTTGATGTGCTCCGGCCGCAGCGGCTCGCTCAGCAGCGGATTGTCCAGCAGGTAGATCTGCCCGACGGACAGATAGTTGGCCGCCCGCCAGTACGCGTCGATGTGCTCCATGCTCCTGCTGCTTCCTCCGTAGAGCGAGCTGAATCCCCTTCTCGCCCGGCAAGGTGCGCGACGGGCGCAAAGGATCTCCTCCGCCACGCGCGGAATCAGCGCCGGGGGGTACGTGGTTACGGGACGATGGTGATCGGTTTGGCGACGCGAGGAGGAAGAGCGTGAACGGCGACATCACCCGGAGCCAGGAGTGGGCGGCCCTCGGCAAGCACCACGGCGAGCTGGCGGGCACACGGCTGCGCGAGCTGTTCGCGGACGACCCGGGCCGCGCCGAGCGCATGACGGCGACCGCCGGCGACCTCTACCTCGACTACTCCAAGCACCGCGCCACGAGCGAGACGATCGGCCTGCTGCTGGCCCTGGCCGAGCGGGCCGGGCTGCGCGAGCGGATCGCGGCCATGTTCGGCGGCGAGCACATCAACGTCAGCGAGGACCGCGCCGTGCTGCACGTCGCGCTGCGCATGCCGCGTGAGACGCGGCTGGTGGTCGACGGCCAGGACGTCGTGGCCGACGTGCACGCCGTGCTCGACAAGATGAGCGCCTTCTCCGACCGGATCCGGTCGCAGGAATGGAAGGGCGCCACCGGCAGGCCCATCGAGACCGTCGTCAACATCGGCATCGGCGGCTCCGACCTGGGCCCCGCCATGGCCTACGAAGCGCTGCGCGACTACGCCGACGCGGGCATCGCGGCCAGGTTCGTCTCCAACATCGACCCGGCCGACATCACCGGCAACCTCGCCGGCCTCGACCCCGCGACCACGCTGTTCGTGATCAGCTCCAAGACGTTCACCACGCTCGAGACGCTGACCAACGCCAGGGTCGCGCGCCGCTGGCTGGTCGACGCGCTGGGCGAGGAGGCGGTGTCGCGCCACTTCGTCGCCGTCTCCACCAACGCCGCGAAGGTCGCCGAGTTCGGCATCGACACCGACAACATGTTCGGCTTCTGGGACTGGGTGGGCGGCCGCTACTCCTACGACGGCGCCATCGGCCTCTCCCTGATGATCGCGATCGGGCCCGAGCGGTTCCGCGAGATGCTGGCCGGCTTCCACACCATCGACGAGCACTTCCGCACGGCGCCGTTCGAGGCCAACCTGCCGGTGCTGATGGCCCTGCTCGGGGTCTGGTACAACGACTTCTTCGGCGCCGAGACCCGGGCCGTGCTGCCCTACAGCCAGCGGCTGCACCGCTTCCCCGCCTACCTGCAGCAGCTCACGATGGAGTCCAACGGCAAGTCCGTGCGCGCCGACGGCACCCCCGTGACCGCCGAGACCGGTGAGATCTTCTGGGGCGAGCCCGGAACCAACGGCCAGCACGCCTTCTACCAGCTGCTCCACCAGGGCACCCGGCTGGTGCCCGCCGACTTCATCGGCTTCGCCGAGCCCTTCGAGGACCGCCAGGGCATGCACGACCAGCTCGTCGCCAACCTGCTCGCGCAGACCTCGGCGCTGGCCTTCGGCAAGACGGCCGAGGAGATCGCGGGCGAGGGCACCGCGCCCGGGATCGTCCCCCACAAGGTGATGCCGGGCAACCGGCCCACCTCCACGATCCTGGTGCCCAAGCTGACCCCGTCCACGCTGGGCCAGCTCGTCGCCCTCTACGAGCACATCGTCTTCGTCGAAGGCACGATCTGGGGCGTCGACTCCTTCGACCAGTGGGGTGTCGAGCTGGGCAAGAAGATGGCGCTCGACCTGGAGCCCGCGCTCACCTCCGCCGAGCCGCCGGAGCCGGGCGCGGCCACGCTGCCCGACCCCTCCACCGAGCGGCTCGTGCGCCGCTACCGCGAGCTGCGGGGCCGCCGCGCCTGAGCCGGCTCCTACAGTGGACGCCATGACCTCTATGACGCAGTTCGTCGCCTTCGGTGGGGTGGTGCTGCTCGGCGCGATGTCGCCCGGCCCCGACTTCGCGGTCGTCGTACGCCGCTCGGCCGTCTCCGGGCGCGGGCACGGCATGGCCGCGGCGACGGGGATCTCCGTGGGCGTCTTCGTGTGGGTGGTGGCCGCGGCCACCGGCGTCGCGGCGCTGCTGGCCGCCTCGGCCATGGCGTTCACCGTGGTGAAGATGGCCGGCGCCGCCTACCTGCTGCACCTCGGGGTCAAGGCGCTGCGCGCCGCCC
Organism: Nonomuraea mesophila; assembly: GCF_004352805.1. Taxonomy (NCBI): domain Bacteria; kingdom Bacillati; phylum Actinomycetota; class Actinomycetes; order Streptosporangiales; family Streptosporangiaceae; genus Nonomuraea; species Nonomuraea mesophila. Next base: position 3,593 of record NZ_SMLD01000163.1, on the reverse strand, counting down.
TGCGCGGGGGCGGTCACCTGGCGCTCGACGTACCGGACCCAGGAGGGCACGGCGCGTGGGCGGCGTTCGCCGAGGGGCTGCTCACCAACGTGCTCAACCCCAAGGCCGCCCTGTTCTTCGTGGCCCTCATGCCCCAGTTCGTCAGCTCCGGAGCCTCGCCGGCGGACACCCTGGTGCTGTCGGTGATCGCGCTGGCGGGCACGGTCGCGTGGTTCCTGGTGGTGGCCACCATCGTGGGGACGCTCCGCAAGGTCTTCGCCAGGCCCGCCGTACGCAGGACCGTGGACGGCCTGACGGGCGCCGCCCTGATCGCCCTCGGCGTCAAGCTGGCCACCTCCGGCCGCCCCTAGCTAGAGCCGCACCGGTGACGTCGAGCGGCGGGAGACGACGACGTACGCCAGGCTGACGACCACGAAGAACGGGACGCCCGCCCACCACGCGGGCCGCAGCGAGTCGATGAACAACGTCGAGACGAGCACTGCGGCGAGGAAGAGCATCACGAGCCCCGACGTGGCGGGCGCGCCCCACAGCCGCACCGGCGACGGCGGCAGCCCCTGCGCGGCGCGGGTGCGCCGGAAGGCGTAGTGGGTCATGAGGATCAGCAGCCACACGACCAGCGCCCCGAACACCGACACGCCGAACAACGCCAGGTACGCCCCGCTCTCGCTGGCCGCCGAGACGATCGCGGCGAGCGCGAGGCCGAGCGCCGACAGGGCGAGCGCGTTGCGCGGCACGCCGGCGGCGCTGAGCCGTCCGGTCCAGGCGGGGGCGTACCTGTTGGCGGCGAGCGAGTGCATCATCCTGGTGGTCAGGTAGAGGTTCGTGTTGGCGCTGGACAGCGCGGCGGTCAGCACGACGAAGTTCATGACGGTCGCCGCGGCCGGGATGCCGGCGGCGGAGAAGACCGTGACGAACGGGCTCTCGTTCACGGAGCCGCCCTGGGCGGTCGCGGTCCACGGCACGACGGTGAGCACGATCGCGATGGCCAGCACGTAGAAGAGGGCGAGCCGGGTGACCATGCGGCGGGCGGCGCGCGGGATGTCGCGTACGGGGTTCTCCGACTCGGCGGCGGTGACGGAGACGATCTCGGTGCCGATGTAGCTGAACAACACGAACACCATGGCCAGGAACAGCCCGCTCATCCCGTTGGGCAGGAACCCGTCGTGCGCGGTGAGGTTCGAGACGCCGGTGGCCTCCGCGCCGGGCAGGCCCAGGGTGATGAGCAGCACGCCGAGCAGGATGAACACGATGATCGCCATCACCTTGATCATCGCGAACCAGTACTCGACCTCGCCGAACAGCTTGACCGCGGCGGTGTTCACGACGAGCACCACGGCCGAGAAGACGGTCACGGGCAGCCACAACGGCAGCGACGGCCACCAGAACTGCACGTAGATCCCGGCCGCGATGACCTCGCCGCCGATGGCGATCACCTGGATCGTCCAGTACGTCCAGCGCACCACGAACCCGGCCCACGGGCCGAGGTAGCGGTGCGCGATGACCCCGAAGGCGCCCGCCTCGGGGTGCACGACGACCATCTCGGCCAGCGACCAGCCGATGACCAGGGCGACGCCCGCGCAGATGATGTAGGCCACGATGGTCGCGGGGCCGGCCTGGGAGATCGCCAGGCTGGAGCCGAGGAAGAGCCCGGTGCCGATCGCGCCGCCCAGCCCGATCATGGTGAGCTGGCGCCCGGTCAGCCTGCGTCGCAATCCGGAAGCGTTGTCCACGAGAGACCTTTCGGGGGTGATCAGGCCCGGCGGCAGGCGCTGATGGCTTCGACGGCCGCGTCCACGTCGGACCGGTCGTTGTAGTAGTGCAAGGACAGCCGTAGCAGGTCGCCCCGCGGCGCGGTCCAGATGCGGCGCTCGGCCAGCCTGGCCGCCAGCCGGGCCGGGGCGTCGTCGGCGATGGCGACCTGCGGGCCGCGGGCCCCCGCCGGGCTCGCCACCCGCTCGCCGGCCGCCGCCAGCCGCTGCGCCAGCTCCTCGACCAGGGCGGACACGTGCTCGTCCACGGCGGCCGGGTCGACCCGTTCGATGAGGTCGAACCCGGCGTTGGCCGCGTAGGCGGACGGGATGGGCGGCGTGCCGGTCTCGAACCGGCGGGCGTCCTCGGGGAAGTCGAGCAGCCGGGGGTCGAAGGCGAACGGGTCGGTGCGGCCGAACCAGCCCGTGAGCTCGGGCTCGCGCTGCTGCTCCATGCCGCCGCGTACGTAGAGGAACGCGATGCCGGGCAGGCCGAGCAGGTATTTGAGCGACCCGGCCGCCAGGTAGTCGCAGCCGAGCCGTTTCACGTCGATCGGGGTGACGCCGGCGCCCTGGTAGGCGTCCACGAACACCCGCGCGCCCTTGTCGTGCGCCAGGCGTACGACGTCCTCGACCGGGAGGCGGGCGCCGTTGCGGTAGGTGTGCAGCGGCACCGACACCAGGTTGACGCTCTCGTCGACGACCTGCTCGTACGCCTCGGCCGGGACGTACTCGCCGGTGTCGGCGGCCACCCGTACCGTGGCGCCGCGCCCGCGCTGGGCCAGCCAGACGTGCGCGATCGACGGGAACTCCAGGTCGGTGGTGACGATGCCGGGGCGGCGCGACCAGTCGAGGGACGAGGCGGCCTGGAAGGCCGCCTCGGAGGCGCACGACAGCACGGCCACCTCGCCGGGCTCGGCGCCGATGAGCCGGGCGAACCGCTCCCTGGCCCGGCCGACCTCCGCCATCCACACCTCCCACGGTGCGCCTCTGTCCCGCAGCGTGTGGCCGATCTCCTGCAGCGCGTACGCCAGCCGCGACGACAGGGCGCCCTGGCTGCAGCTCGCCAGGTGCACGGAGTCGGCCAGGGAGGGGAACTCGGCCCGGAACTGTGTGGCGTTCAGCAGATGCGACATTTCGGGCACCTTATCCGGCCAGATTTAACCAGGTCAATATACCTTCAATGGGATTAACGTCGATAGGATCTGCACGTGATAGGCGCCAGGATCCGTGAGCTGCGCACCGGACGCGGGCTGACCCTGGCCCAGCTGGCCGCGGAGGCGGGCGTGTCCAGCGGGCTGATCAGCCAGGTCGAACGCGGCCTGGCCGACCCCAGCCTGGAAACGCTCAGGAAGATCGCGAAGGTGCTGGACCTGCCGCTGTTCAGCCTCTTCCAGGAACCGGACGCGGCCGCGGTCGCCGTGGTCAGGCGCGACGGGCGGATGCTGGTCAGGTCGCCCGCGGGCGGGATCACCTACACCCGCGTGTCACCCGGGCACGGACGGCTGGAGGTGCTGGAAGGGCACCTGCTGCCCGGCGGGTCGTCGGCCGCCGAGCCGTGGACGCACCCGTCCGAGGAGTGCGTGCTCGTGCTGCGGGGACGGCTCGTCGTCGAGGTGTCCGGGGTGGAGCATGTGCTGGAGGCGGGGGACAGCTGCTACTTCGACTCCTCGTTGCCGCACCGCTATCTCAACACCGGTGACGAGCCGGTCGACTTCATGATCGTCGCCACCCCGCCCAGCTACTGAGGCCGGGTCACTGGGGCCGGGTCACTGAGGTCGGGTCACTGGGGCCGGTCGCCGGGGTTGGGTCGCTGGGGTTGGGCCCTGTCTCTTATACACACCT
>NZ_SMLD01000162.1:0-21289 GCF_004352805.1 Nonomuraea mesophila | reverse complement strand
TCCACACCAGGTCAGAAGCCGAACGAGCCCTGTTCAGCTACATCGAGGGGTTCTACAACCCGCGCCGCCGTCACTCCGCCAACGGCCAGCTCAGCCCGGCCGAATACGAACGCCGACACGCGCTCAACAACGCCCAAGATCTCGACTATGCTGCCGCGTAGTCGCAAGCCCTGATGTGTCTATCGAACCGGGGCAACTCCACACCGTCTTCACACTCGCCTCGCTCGCCACGGGACTCGCCCAAGCCGAGTGGCAACTCATCAGCGCCCGCGCCGCACAGGGCATCGGAGCGGCGATGGTGTCACCAGCCGCGCTTTCGCTGCTCACCACCGCCTTCGAAGAAGGAGCCGACCGCAACCGCGCCCTCGGCTACTGGGCCGCAGTCGGCTCCGTGGGCGCCGTTGCCGGGCAACTCCTAGGAGGAGTCATCACCGACCTGCTCGGATGGCGATGGATCTTCCTCATCAACGTACCCATCGGCATCGTCACTCTTGCGCTGGCCCGGCGACGTCTCCAAGACAGCCGCGTTGAGGGTCGTCCCACCCTCGGCATGCGCGGCGCGGCGCTTCTCACCATCACACTTGCTCTGGTCACCCTGTCACTCACCCGCTTCGCCGAGGGAGGGCACACCGCACAGGCTGCTGGCCTGGCCGGAGCGGCCGTGATCGCAGGCCTGCTCTTCCGCCTTGCCGAACGCAACCACGACGCCCCGCTCATCGACCGCCGGCTCCTGCGCCGCGGCAGCGTCGCCCGAGCCAGCGCCCTGCTCGCCATCGATGCCGGAGCGCTCGGGGCAACACTGTTCTTCACCACCCTCTACCTCCAAGTCGTCCTCGGCCACTCTCCTCTCGCTGTAGGCGCGGCTTTCGCACCCATCAGCTTCCTGATCATCCTCATCTCGCCGCGAGCGGGGGCGCTCACCACCAGCTACGGACCGCGCCTGGTGATCACTATCGGCTTCACTATGCTGGCCGCCGGAATGCTGCTACTCGCCCGTCTCCCCACCTACGGCACTTACCTGTATGACGTACTGCCCGCGATGCTGTTGCTCGCCGTCGGGTCGGGCCTGTCCTACGCTCCGATCTTCATATCCGGGACCACCGGCGTCGCAGACCGCGATCAAGGAATCGTTTCCGGATTCCTCAACACTGCCCAAGAACTCGGCACGGCCATCGGCATCGTCGTGCTCAGCGGCATTGCCACGGCCGCTACCTTCGGCGCCGATCCCGCAGCACTCACCACCGGCTACCGCGTCGGACTGATCACCGCCGCCGCGGCAATGGCGCTCAGCATGATCCTCATCGTCGCCATCCCACGCTCCGGCACAGGAAGACGAGCGGAGCATGACGCAGCGCCGCGCTGATCGAACTCACGTACGACTTGGGGTCCCGCCGGGTGTGTCCAGTAAACCCGCACAGTCCCGTCCCGCCTGCAAGTGGGGGTGTCACTCAACGTGATACCCCGCCCTAAGCAGGCCCTTTGTGGCTGTTCAGGCACCCTGGCCCCCGTGTTGGTGAGGCGGGTGCGGGCCAGGTCGCAGTAGTCGGCGTTCGGCTCGGCGCGGACGTGCGCGACCTCGGCCTTGGAACGGCCGGTCACGTCTGACGCGCAACTGCCGATCGTCTGGCGTCCTGCGGGGAATGGGCGGCGCTGTCTCTCACATCGAGGAGCTTCGCTGCGGTTTCTGGTTGCCGTAGGGTCTCACGTTGGTGGCGGCTAAGCGGGGGCAGGGGAAGGGCGAGGCGCGAGAAGGAGGCTCGTGATGCTCGATGCCATCGATCGTCTGCTGAACGCAGTCAATGCCCATGACGTGGAGGCGACCGCGAAGATCGCCTCATGGTTGCCGCCCTTGGCGCTCGACGCCGTCCCGACGCATCCGCCGAACGCATAGTCGTGCCGGCCACCGTCACTGGGGCCGATCGCCTCAGCGACCTTCTGTTCGGTCAGGAATTTACAGCTGGCGCTGCTACCGGAGCCCTCCCCGTCGGGGTCTGCACCGGGCAGGCCACCCCCGAGCCGCCGCCTCCTCAGGCCGAGGCCAATGCCAGCGCACTGCCGACAATCACAGCGTGCATGAGTTTTTGGCAAGACCTCCATGGGCCATCCTTTCGTCCATGCGGCGCTCACGGTGGGAGGAATCGTGCGGGCCTTCAGCCCACGAATAGTCGCCTACCTGCTTGGCGCTTCCGGACCCAGCCCTGATAGGTCCGCCCGGCTGACGATCTGGACGGTCTGGCCTGTGGTCGGCATGCTGTTCGGAGGTTCGTTTCGGTGCCGCGGTGCAGCCGGAAACGTGACGGTTCGGCGGGCTGTTTGTTGCTGCTCCATGATCCGTCGGCGTTGGTGACGTGCAGGGTGGCGGTGATGCTGATCTCGTCTCCGCCTGCCCAGGTGGCCTCGAGGTGACCCAGGTGGGTGCCCGGCTCTCGGGTGTCGGGGTAGGGCCAGCTGTCCAGGGTGAAGCGGCGGGCGTTGCGGTCCGCCGCCTCGCCCGAGAGCCGGTAGTCGATGGAGCGCCCCGGTGCGCACACCGTGGCTTCGCCCTCGATGTCGTCGGAGCATCGTCGACATGTCGTCGCACGTAGCTGCATGATCACCGGCCGCTGGTCGCCTCGCCCGAATGACATCTCGCCGTGCCAGTAACCGGGTAGCGTGGGCCGGCCGGTCAGCGGGAGGGCCCACGGACTGAACAGCGCCTGCCCGAGATAGGGCAGGGTAAGGGCGACGATGGCCAGGACGCCGAAGATCACCCAGCCCGGCTTCTTCAACATCCGGCGTCTCGGGGTGGCTTCGCGGCCGTTACGGTGGGGAATCATGCGCGTCAGGTTCCCCGACACGAGGTGTAACTCCTACACCATCCGTGACCGATCTGCACGCGCGACTGGCTGCTGTAGCCGCGCGTGCTATCGCCGGGATAGAGCCACAACAGACCGGTATTGGCGACGTAGGCCACGATGTCCTGGTGGCCGTCGCCGTCCAGTCGGCCGCTCGCACTGTGTAGATCTCCTCCCGGGCGCTCGCCTGGGCGGGCGTCGATAATGGCAGGGCGGTGATCGCCGTGAGGAGGACCACCGCTGCGCAAGAGCGCGCCGACAGTCGGCGGATGGATTTCATGAGGGGGTTTGCCTTTCTGTTCTTGTTGTATCCGGGCGGGCTGGTGTCATCGCCACACGTCCAGATGGCGGCGTAGATGCCGTTCTCACTGTTGACCTGGGACGGGTAGAAGCCCTTGGCCTTCAGTTCGTGAACCGTTTCTGGTAACCGGCAGCCGACATTCCGCTGTAGGAGTGCCAGCTGGTGGGGGCAAGGCTGTCGTCCTCGAATCACACGGCGGTGTAGGTGCCCCATGGGCTCACCGCGATGCTGGTGAGGCGGAAGCCCGCATCGACTCGCTTTTTGAACTCGGCGTTGTACTGGGTGGGGTCATGTCGGTGGTGAGCTTCCAGCTTCTGCTCTTGGGGTTGGGGTTGAGCGACCAGACGGCGACGTAGCGGGGGTCGGCCGCCGTGCCGTACACATCGATCGAGGTCGGCCACATGCTCCGGGCGCGCGCACGGATGTTGCGGACGCTGAGCTGGTTCGGCCTGAGCCCGTGCCTCGCCAGATGGCCTGCCTGCGCCGTGGTCGTCGACGGCGACCGGGTGGTCTCCACCGCGACGCTCCTGGACGAGGACGTACGCCTTGGCAACATCCACCTGCCTGCTGGCCAGGTCGAACTGGTGGCCACCGACCATGCATACGAAGGGCGCGGACTCGTACGGGCGCTCATGCCGTGGGCACACGACCGCTCCGCCGCCCGCGGCCACGTCATTCAGACGGTGATCGGGATCCCGTACTTCTATCGGCTGTTCGGCTACGTGTACGCCATCGACATACCGCCGGCGCTGACCGTGCACACCCCACCGCCCGGCGAGGCAGCTTCCGGGCTCCGCGCCGCCCGGCCCGCCGATATCCCCGCCATGACATCCCTGCAGGAGGCGGCCCAGAACCGGTTCGACGTGGCCATGCCGCACTCGCCGGCACGCTGGCGATGGTTGCTGGTCCACGCGGCGAGCAATCTGTGGGTCCTCGATCGCGCCGACACCGTCATCGCCACCGCACGCACCACGCCCCCCGGCCACGAGGCGCTCCTAACCGAGGCCACCGCCCTGGATGAGGCGGCGGCACGGGATCTGCTCCGCGGCGTCGCCGCCCTGGCGTCCAACGGCCAGGTGCGGGTCGTCCATCGGTCCGGTACGGTGACCGCCGCCGCCTGGCAGGAGTTTCTCGACCACGAACCGCGCAAGCAGGCGGATCAGTACTACGTCCGCATCCCGGACGTCGCGGCGCTGCTTGACCGGCTGCGGCCGCTGCTCTGGCACCGCATCACCACAGCCGTGATCGATCGCACCGACATCGTCATCTCCACCTTCGGCGCCCACTACCGGATCCCGGTGCACGCCGACGGCCTCGGCGAGCTCGTCACCGGCGGCGTCATGCAGGGGCCCGGAGCCGTGGGAGGCGCCGCAGCGGCCCCCGACCACATGCCAGCCCTGCTGTTCGGCCCGCACGGAATCGAAGGGCTGACCCGCACCCGGCCCGACGTCTACGCCGGATGAGGAACTGTTCCAGACACTCTTCCCGCCGCTCACCGCCGATGTACTCAGCTACTACCTGCCGTACTGACGGGAACGCGTACCGACGGCTCCGAACGGCTGATCACCCTCATTGAGGGAGGCTGCGGAAAATCGACCGGGGTTGCGACCCCCGCCTGCCGCAAGACCTGAAACCCGGCTGGCCAGGAAAACCGGGTGCGGTGAGCGGCAGCCGAGGCGTAGAAACGGCGTCATGGACGAGCAGCCCCTGCCGGGTGGCAGGCATGTCGGCGCAGTACGCATCGGCGAGACCGTGCACAACCCGTCAATCCGTGGACGCGCAGCGTCCACACCGTGCTGGCGCATCTGGAAGAGGTCGGGTTCGAGGGCGCGCCGCGGGTGCTCGGCTTCGACCAGCAGGGGCGCGAGGTGCTGACCTACCTGCACGGCGACACGATCGGCGAGCAGCATCCCTGGCCCGCGTGGCCGTGGACGGACAGCGCGCTCAAGCAGGTCGGGGCCTGGCTGAGGCGGCTGCACGACGCGACGGCGTCGTTCGTGCCCGAGCCTGACACGGTCTGGTTCGTCGCGCGGCCGTGGCAACCGGGGCTGGTCATCGCGCATAACGATGCCTCTCCATACAACGCGGTGTGGCAGGGCGATGATCTGGTCGGGTTCGTCGACTGGGACGCCGCCGGGCCGTTCACGCGGGAGCGCGATCTGGCCTACAGCGCGTTGACCTGGGTTCCACTGCACGCCCGGCACGTCGTCACCGCACAGGGATTCACGGCGTTCGACGACCGGTACCGGCGGCTGCACCTGCTGCTCGACGCCTACGGCTACGAGGGGGACCGAACGGCGTTCGGCGCCGAGGTGGCCGACCGGGCGCAGAAGAACGCCGAGGTCATCCGGCGGCTCGCCGAGGGCGATGAGCCGGTCTACCAGGCACTCTTGCCATTCGCCGTGAACCTCGAACAGGCCGTGGTCGAGATCGAGGCACTACCGGACTCCTTCTGGATACGCGCCTAGAGGAGCCGCCAACGGGCGATCGTCTCAGCCACCAGGCGGGCCGCTCGAACTCCAACCCGACCACGCTGCCAGCCAAGCTCGACAAGCGCCTCGCCACCTCAGCCCCGCACGACAGGCACGTGCAGGGCTGGGTGGCAGTGCACGGAGCCCAGAGCACAGGCGCCGACTTCGGGCACCCGTGCAACCCGGCCGTCATGAGCTGGACGACAGCGATCATGACCGGCGTGAGACTGACACAATTCACCACGTAATTGGTCACGTCGATCGTCTGGCCTGAACCGCTGCTGATATCCGAGGGCGCCCCCACCGCGGCCGTGCGGTGGGGCCTGATGGTGACGTTCCGTGGTCCGCCGTCGTACCCGCTGTACTGTATGTCCGCGGCCTCACCGATACTGGGTGCCTGGCGCCTGCCCGACTCAGCATCGCGTCCGCAGGCGGAAACGCCCGGCTGGCAAAGCCTGCTGGAGGACTCATGGCACCGTGGGAACGAGCCCGTTGGCCGCGATGACGTCGCGGTACCAGTATCCCGAGGACTTGACGGCCCGCTGGCCGCTGTCGTGGTCCACGTGGATCAGCCCGAAACGGTTCACGGGGTCATCGAGCAGCGACCAGACGCTCCAGCCGCGCAAGTCGACGCCCGCGCGTAGGGCCTCGTGCGCGGCCCGCAGGTGGTCGCGGATGTACGCGCGCCGGGCGGGGTCGTCGACGACGCCGTCGGCGGTGAGGGTGTCAGGGAAGGCGGCGCCGTTCTCGGCCACGTAGAGGGGCAGGTCTCCGTACCGGTCGCGGAGCGCGTACAGGACGTTTTCAAGGCCGCAGGGAGCGATCTCCCAGCCCAGCTCGGTGACGGGCCCTGAGGGCTCGGTCACGTGCACGTCCAGCACTTCGGCCAGAACGGTCTCCTGACGCTCGATCGCCGCCAGCTCGGCGATCCCGAGCTGATCGAAGTCGTCGAAGGCCGCCTCCGAAGGTGCCTCGGGTGGCGCCGAGCCGTCGGAGGCCACTTCGGCGGGCGCCGAGCTGGCGACGGCCAGGCGGAGGTAGTAGACGACGCCGAGGAAGTCGATCGGGGTGGAGATGATGGCGAGGTCGCCGTCGGCGACCGGCGGCCAGTCGCGCCGCAGGCGCTCGGGCAAGTCACCGGGGTAGGAGCCGAGCAGGACGGGGTCGAGGAAGAGCCGGTTGAAGTAGCCGTCGGCGCGGCGGGCCGCGTCACGGTCGGGCAGGCTCGGGGAGGCCGGCAGGATGTCGGTCATCACGGTGCTGAGGCCGATCTCGCCGCGGGCGTGGCTCGCCCTGAACGCCTGCACCGCCAGGCCATGCCCGAGCAGCAGATGATGGCCGGCGCGCAGCGCGGTACGCAGGTCCCGGACGCCCGGCCCGTCCTCGCCGATCACATGACCCAGGTGGACGATCGACCACGGCTCGCAGACGGTGAGCCAGCGGGTGACACGGTCGCCCAGCCGGTCGTACACGATGGCCGCGTAGTCGGCGAACCAGCCGGCGCAGTCACGGTTTGCCCAACCGCCGCGATCCTGCAGGGCGACCGGAAGGTCCCAGTAGTAGAGGTAGGGAAAGGGGGTTATGTCCGCTTCCAGGAGAGTGTCGACGTAGGCGTCGTAGTGGTCGAGGGCTCGCCGGTTGACCGTCCCCGTCCCCTCGGGGAGGATGCGCGGCCAGGAGATCGAGAAGCGGAGGGACTGCAGGCCGATCTCCCGGGCCAGGCTCACGTCTTCCTTGAAGCGCCGGTAGTGCTCGACACCTCGCTCCAGCGCCATGGCCGGGTAGCCGTTTCCGGGGGTGCCAGCGAAGGTGTGCTGGATCGAGGGCCCGGCGCCGTCGGCGAGCGGCGCGCCGTCCATGAGGAAACCGGCGGTGGATGCGCCCCAGAGGAAGCCGTCCGGGAACCGAGGGCTTTCGTCAAAATGCGCGTCGCGGTGGGCTGCGGGCATACCTGACTCCCTTGATTGTTGCATCAGCGTATATACTTGCCATATATACACGAACGAAACAAGGAGGTGGGGCCGATGAGCATCTCCGACTCCCCAAGGCTGGCACGGGCCGAGCGGCGCGAGCAGATCCTCGCCACCGCCACCCCGATCTTCGCCAGAGCCGGCCTGACCGGGACGAGCCTGGACGACATCGCCACGGCCGCCGGCGTCAGCCGCATGATTCTTTACCGGCACTTCGAGTCCAAGGACGACCTGTACCGCGCGGCGCTGCAGCGGGCCGCCGCCCATCTAGCTGAGGCCGTCGGCGACGAGCTCACCGAGGGCAGCGTCCAGAAGTTGGTGGGCTGGGCCGCCGTCGATCCCGGTGCGTTCAGGCTGCTTTTTCACCAGGCCGCGCGGGAGTCGCGGTTCCGATCCGAGATCGACGAGTTGCGCGCGAGCATGGCGGAGGAGGTGCGTCGTAACCTCGCTGAGGTCGTCAACGATCCGCTCTGGGCTATATGGGCCGCGCAGCTCTGTCTGACGGTCACCGTCGAGGCCATCATGACCTGGCTGGACCTCGGCGCACCCGACCCGGCCAGCGCGGCCGCTCGCATTGACCGGGCGGCAAAAGCTGTCCTGTCGTCGATAACCGAGTAGCGGCATTTGGAGGATCGGACCGGATTTTGGCGCTACGCCATTAGGGCTTGTACTCGGATGGTCTACTACGGGCCGGCCCTGGGCCCTCCTGTCTTCCCGCCCCTCTCGAGGCGCCGAGATCGGAGACTCGGCCGTCGATGGGAGGGCCGCGGCGATGCAATCGAGGACACAAGGATCACTGGGAAACTGTCCGGAGGGACGCAGGGCATCTCACCGCCGCACAGCGGGCGGCGCTGGAGCCGCTGTTACCCGTGGGGAGGAAGCAGGGCAGACCTCCGAAGTCCAGCTTCTCACGCAGGATCTAAACAGGGCCCGGCCCTGTTCTTTTGCGACCGAAGCGGCCAGACCATCGCGGCAGTCGCGGTAGCGGGGCGCCCAGCACAGCTCGTTGACGGCGCGCCGGTTGGACAGGCGTATGTGGGTGGTGACCATCAGCGCACGCAGGTACGGCAGGGCAGTCAGGAGGCGGCTAGGCACCCGCCAGGGAGCAGACGCCCCTGCGGCTCGTGCGATGGCATGGAAGTAGTCCTCGAAGGTGACCGGCTGATGGTCCGCGATGTTGTACGGCCGGCCGGGGCGCCCGTGGTGTAGTGCGGCGATGGTGGCCGAGGTGGCGTCGTGGGCATGGATGAGCGAGACGGTGCCGCTGGGACGCGGGGCGGGCAGTCGTCCTCGCCGCGCGAGGTCGATCAGCCGTCGGGTGGCGGGCTCCCCTGTCACAAATGCGGCAACTCGGCATGTTTCCAGGACTGAACGCCTAGCCAGGCGTCCACGCCGATTCTCTCTTCTCCGTGCTCCGGCTCGATCGGCGAATCCGTCGATCGAGCCGGCGTTCACGGGGTCGGTCGTGTCTGAGCTTCGGCCCGTCTGCGGCAGTTCGCCCGCAAGGACAATGCCCCGATCAACGTCTGCTTCGACGGGCGCGCGCGTGGGGACCGCGTACAAGGAGATGACCTGCAGATTCGCGGTGGCGAGTCCGCCGCGTGGCGCGCAAGCCGGTTCTTACCGGTGGTTCAGGGGGCCCCGATCCGGGCAGCCGGCCCTGCCGGGCGTGCGGTCACCTCCCTGCGATCGCCGGGGCACCTCACATTTCCCGAAACTGCGTTGTCGGATCAGTGAAACAACCAAGACCGTCGCCGGACGAGCCGGCCAAGGTCGAATTCTTGAGCGGAGGATGCACAATGACCTCGAACGAGTCCGAGATCAAAACCCTTCTGGAGAACCGGACCGCAGCCTGCGAGAACAAGGACATCGATCGGCTGATGCCCCTCTATTCGCCCGGAATCGTCTATTACGACGCCGTTCCTCCGCTTCAGTTCCGGGGCACCGAAGCAGTGCGCGACAATTTCTTGCGCTGGTTCGACGGTTACGAGGGCCTGATCAGCCTGGAGACGCACGAACTGACCGTGGTCACGAGCGGCGACGCCGCATTCGCTCATATGCTGCTCCTGGACACCGGAAAACGTAAGGGCGGCGAACAGCCCTCGATATGGGTACGCGCGACCACGTGCCTGCGGCGATCCCACGGCAGGTGGCTGATCACCCACGAGCACGTGTCGGTTCCGTTCGACCCGGGCACCCTGCAGATCTGGCTCCCGTCGGACAAGGACCAGCCCGCCTGACCGTTCACCCCTACTTGTACCGGTACAGGGTCAGGCAGGCCGCGACTGCGACCCGGCTTCTGCCGCGCGGCGCTTCCGCCCTGGCGCCGGTCAGCGGCGCCGCTCCTGTGAGAGGGCGTTACGCGAGTTGATGTCCGCTTCGTCGCTTGCGCTGCTCTCCTGGCGGCCATCGCCGCCGCCCAACCACTCAGCACCGACGCCCGCATCCCACTGACACTTCCCGGGATTCGCCGGTTACTGGCCGCGCTCGTCCTGACCATGGCCCACACCATCACGGACATCCTGCGCTGGTCGGACTGGCGCCGCCGCCATCAAGCGACAGCCCGACGCTGCCACTACCAGCGCAGACTTCACCCATGATCGCGATGTGTCACTGGAGTACTGAACAGTCACGACCACAAAGCCCAGCTCAGGCACTCACTGAGGGGGGTGGCATGAACCTGGCTTTCCCGTCAGTTGGAATGGCGTGATGATGACGTGGTGCGCCGTATGGGCAAGCAGGGGAAGTTATGGCTCATCAGCATCGCCGCCCTTCTAGTGGCGCTCATCGCCTGGGGTAGTTTGGCGGGCTGGTGGCCATTCCTGAGTGACAAGAACAATGTCCTCTGGGCAGAACCCGTGAGCTGGCTAGCCGGTATAGCGGGCTCCGTCGCAGGCGTCCTCAGTCTTTTTGTCAGCGTCTACGCGCTGCGCATCGACAAGAAGGATCCGACGGGTCAGACATCGACCGGGCGGGAGCAGCAGCGGGTCGAACAGCCTCTCGCTACCGGTGTTCCGCCCCCGCAAGCCCTCTCCCGAAGCCCTCTTATCGATCGGAAGGACGAGCGCGTCGTTCTCCTTGCGCGGCTGACCGAGGGGCCGTGGGGCGTCGTCATCGTCACAGGACAGCGGGGAGTCGGTAAGACGAGGCTTGTGGACCAGGTAGTAGCAGAGTTGGAGAGCGCGTCGGTCGGACCCCGGCCTCGGATCTTCCGCCACGAGGCCGTTCCCGGGCTGGGCATCGACACCAGGGCCCTGATCGCCGACATTGAGACGCTGCAGGGCGATGACGCAGTGCGATGGTCCGAGGTCAGCGATGCTCCGCCCGCCGATCATGTGAGAGCGAGCCTGGAAGAGATCGGAGGCACCTGGGCAGTAATCGTCATCGAGCGTGCGGAGAATCTGCTGGATTCCGCCACCCACCAGCTCGATGATCCCGAATTGGGCGAGGTGTTCGAGGTGCTCACCGCCGTTGATGGACACCGCATCGCCGTGGTGCTCGTGACACGGGACCTGCCAAGGTCCGCTGCACGAGGCCGGTGGGCGACGCGAGCGCCGATCGAGGTCGGCAGGCTCGAGCGAACGTTCTTCCTCACCTTCATCGGAGACCGAATCACCAACCATAAGACCACGATGCTGAAGGCGGCGCACCGGCATTACGACCTGTTCCAGGGAAACCTGCGCCTGGCGGAGCTGGCCTGTGTCATTTCCCAGTCTCCTGGTCACAGCCCCGCATGGCTGTCCAAGCGCCTAAAGGGCATGACGGCCGGAGACGTGCCCAAATTTCTCATCGAGAGCCTGGTGGCAGGACTGGACCCGGGAGAGCGCTCGGTCCTCGAAGTACTCGACGCCTATGGCACTTCCGTTGACGCGGAGGCGGTGCGTGCGCTGCTCACAGAGGCGGAGCACGGGACAAAGCCTCCGCTTGACGATGTGGGGGCCATCCTGACTGGACTGGTGGACAAACGCGTGGCTGACAAGACGCGCGACGGAGAATACTGTCTGGCCCTGTCCGAGGAGGAGCGTACCTGGGCCGGTTTGCCTGGCGAAGATGGGCCCATCGGCGAGAAGGAGAAGAAGCTGCTGATCCACGCCGCCGAAGAGCTCGCCCAGCGCCGTGTGTCGCCTCCGCGTACGGCCGAGGACCTGCGCCTGCATCTCGCGGGGATGCGCGCGTTCATCCGGGCCGGCAGCCCGCAGTCCGCCTACAATCGCATGAGGGTTATCGATCGCGAGTTGCGTAAACGGCACTGCGCGTTCCTGCTGCGCGAGCCACGGGAGAGGCTGCGGGGCAAGCTCGCCAAATTCAATCCCGCGCGGGAGCTAGACAATGACAACGCGCTCGGGGAGATCTACGCCTCCAGCGGCGATTTCGACAGGGCGAGCAAGGCTTACGGCAGAGCACTTCAGCAAGCCAACGACCAGCAGAACCTGACGCGCCGCATGCGGGTCCGGGCCAACTTTGCGGCGGCGTACTGGTGGATCAGGGATGCTCAGAACGCCTGCAACCAGCACAAATGGACGCTGGACGACCACAACAAGCTGGCCCTGAGCAACCCGGAGGAGTGCCTCGCCCTACTGCCGGTCCGAATGGGCGCGCTGGCAGGGCTGGCGGACTGCCAGCGACACTGGGGCAAGTACGACGAGGCCATCCAGTACGCCGAAGAAGCACTTGCCGTGCCCCGTACGACGGGCTACCCCGACACCGCCGATGACCGCGTCCTTGTCTTGTCGAGGAGCGTCTCCATCAACCTGAAACTGGCCCACTGGTATGCGGAACTGGGCGAGCCTGAGGCTGCGGAAGCCGCCCTCACGGCCACGGAGGAAAGCCTGGCCGGACACGACGAGGACTGGTTGCACAGCCGCTACCGAGTCGGGATCGCCGAGGTGTGGCTCGGCCACGACGATGAGGAGGCGATGCAGGCAGCGCAGAAGGCGGTGGAGCTCGCGCGGAAGTACAACGATCCAATCATCCTGCTGCGGGCGCGCACGATCCTCTGCCAGATCCACCTGGCCAGGCACGACCTCGTCAACGCCACCCGGCAGATCGAGAGCGCCGCCCA
Organism: Nonomuraea mesophila; assembly: GCF_004352805.1. Lineage (NCBI taxonomy): Bacteria > Bacillati > Actinomycetota > Actinomycetes > Streptosporangiales > Streptosporangiaceae > Nonomuraea > Nonomuraea mesophila. The sequence continues at coordinate 8,651 of NZ_SMLD01000162.1, read as the reverse complement.
ATACCGCTACGTCGGCCGTCCGCTACTCACACCGGCTCTGCGGGCGCTGGTCTCGCTCGCCGGGGCGGGGCAGAGCGGCGACGACGGTGGCAAGGCGGCCGCACTGTTACGCGACCTCTTGGACGAGACGAGCAGGCGCATCGATCGCGACGAGGACGATGTCACGGCATGGGACTTCAAGGGCTTCGCCCTCTGCGGTCTTCGCCTCAATAGCCAGGCCAGCCTGGTCGAGGCCATCGACGCGTTCCGGATGGCGCGCGCCAAAACGTCACGGGCCACTCCCGGGCTGGTCGACCGCCTCCTGTTCCTGCTGGAGCGGCTCGATGACTGCGGCCGGACGCCGGAGCGACTGCAGCGGGTCTGCGACGTTCTCTCCGCCGCCAGGGCCCGCCCCCACGGTGCCTGAGCCTCGTCATTCAGCGTCGCGCCCGCCCTGACCCCGCGTCGAGGTCTCCCGAGAAGCCCGTCCCCGTGCCGAACGACCGCTGTTCCTGAGCGCGAACAATCGCCTGGATGCGCGTGGCGACGCCCATCTCCTCATAGAGGGCCTGGAGGAGCCGGAACATCGCGCGTTCCGAGTAGCCGGCCCGCCTGGCGAGTTGTGCCACGGTCGAGCCTTTCGTGAGTTGGCGGAGCCACGACAACTGCCGGGGACTCGGCGGCTTCGCGTTCCCGTCCGCCCTGTGTGCTCCAGTGGCCAGCGCCGTCGCCACGACTGCCGGCAACACCGCCTGTCCCTCCGAGGTCGCCTCCACCGTACGCCTGAGCATGCCCGCCGCCACACCACGCGGTAGCACCGACTGGGCACCGGCTCGTACCGCCCGCGCCCCGAGCACAGCGGGCTCCTCTCCGATCAACGCGATCACGGCATGCGTCGCGGCCATGTCACGGAATTTGCCGAGAATCTCCCAGTCCCGCTCGTACTCCAGGGTCAGCAGCACTACACCTCGCCGGACCTGCCGTACCCACGTCAGCACCTCCGCCGGAGCCTCGACGCGATGACCCGCCGCGGACAGGACTGCGGTGACCCCTCGCGGTACATGGGCAGGGGGTCGACGACCGCTACATGGAGGGTCACCGGTGGCAGGAATTCCCTTCTCGACGGCTACCGCGGTCGCCTGTGGTCAGCGAACGCGGGACAGCCGGGCGCAAACGCGCTTCAGCCTAAATATCAGCCTTGTCAATGGCCCAGGATCGGCAGACCTATCCGGCAGGTTCGCGCAGCTCGACGTCAGGTTCCCGTCGGCGATTGGTCGTGGACGCGCGCCCGAGGCGCTTCTTAGCGTCGGGGCCAGCCCACGCTAGGAGGTCTTCATGGACGACACCAGCGCGCCGACCTTCCACTTCATCGTGACCGATCAGCCGACCGCCCATCACGCGTTGAGTGTGCGCTACTCGAAGGGCCGGCTCCAGGAGCTTCAAGAACTCCCCGAGGGCGCCGTGTCGACGATCTGGGAGATCGCGAGTGAGGACACAACGGGGGGCCCGGAAGAGATCGCGGCCGCGTTCGGAAGACGGGAACCCGAGATGGTTTGCGCCATCGGTGGCAGGGTGCTGGTGCACCTGGTCGAGCTTGTGACCGGCAGGAAGGCGCGCAACGACTGATTCATCGCTTTCAATCCGTAGGTTCCGGGTTCGAGCCCCGGGCGCCCTACCACTCTGACCTGCAGAGCAGATGCGGTCTGAATCTGTGGGGTGCTGCTGAGACTGATGCGATGGTTGTTATGTGTCAGCAAAGATCAATCGCATGCTTGCGTACGTATTCGCGCTACCTGCGCCGAGAAGCGCCCCCGTCCTCACCGGCTCACGGGCTTTACCGGCAAGCAGCCCGCAGGCGACCCGGCCGCCGCGGTACAGGCCCTCCTCAAGCTCGTCGACTCCGACGAGCCGCCCCTGCGGGTGCTCTTCGGGCAGGGCTTCTACCCGATGGTCCAGCAGGCCTACGCCGACCGGCTCAAGACCTGGGCCGACTGGCAGGACCTCTCGGCGCAGGCTCACGGCACGCCGGATCGGTGACCTCCGGCCGACGCCGCCAACCCACCCGCTCACCGGCCCCTGACGCTCGGTCTCGCAGGCGGACTCACGGACGAGACCTCAGTCCGTCCAGGGTGAGGTCGAGCAGACGTTCGGCCCGGTCTCGTTGGTCGGGCTCGGCCGAGGTCAGGGCGATGCCCGCGAGGGCGGCTCCCAGATCCGCCGGGCTGATGTCGGTGCGGATCGTCCCGGCGGCGGCGCAGGCGTCCATCAGGGTGGTGATGGCGGCCTGGATCATGTCGCGGCTGTGACCGTAGGGATTTCCTCCCGTGGCGACGATGGCGCGCAGGGCGTCGGCCATGCCGAGTTTGGCGGTCACGTAGTCCAGGAAGAGGCGTGTCCAGGCACGCAGGGCGTCATCGGGCGGGTGTGCCGTGAGCAGGCCGGGCACGGCATCGCACAGTTGAGCCACCTCGTTGCGGTAGACCGCCTCGATCAGGGCGTCCCGGGTGGGGAAGTTGCGATAGAGCGTCGCGGTGCCCACGCCCGCCTCCTTGGCGATGCGCTCCAGGTGCGCGTCCAGTCCCTCCTCGGCGAAGACGCTCGCCGCAGCCGCGATGATCTTCTCCCGGTTGCGGCGCGCGTCGGCTCGCAACGGGCGTGGTGCATCTGTGCTCACGGCGGCCGTCGTCCTCTCCGATTGCTAAACGGAGGCGCGCCCACTTAAGCTTGACTAAGTGGTGGCGCCTCCACTTCCACTGTAGGTCAAGGATCGACCTGCGGTCTGTTCCTCGTGGAAGGACTACTGATCATGACAGGGATCGCCGGCAAGGTCATAGCGATCACGGGTGCCAGCAGCGGCATCGGAGCGGCGGCGGCTGCGCACCTCGCCGGGAAAGGGGCCCGGCTCGTGCTCGGCGCACGAAGGGAAGACCGGCTGCACGCAGTGGTGGACCAGATCGTCGCACAGGGCGGCTCAGCCGTCGGAGCCGTCATCGACGTGACGCGCCGTGCGGACCTGAAGCTCCTCACGGACACGGCGGTCCATCAGTACGGCCGGCTCGACGTCCTGGTCTCCAACGCCGGCACGATGGCGGTGTCACCGTTCGACGAGTTGCGCCAGGACGACTGGGACGCGATGGTCGCCACGCACGTCAACGGCCTGCTGAACGGCATCGGAGCGGCCCTGCCCGTCTTCCGGCGGCAACGCTGCGGCCAGTTCGTCAACGTCGCCTCCACCGCGGCCTACGTCGTGAAATCCCCGCAGGGCGTCTACGCCGCCACCAAGACTGCGGTCAAGGTGCTGACCGAGGCGCTGCGGCAGGAGTCGGGGCCCGACCTGCGCGTCACCCTGGTCTCACCCGGGTTCACCGACACTGAGGGGGTGGGCAAGGGGGCAAGCCCGTCCGTGGCGGAGGCGATGATCCGGCAGCGCGACGAGATCGCCATCCCGCCCTCCGCCGTCGCCTCCGCGATCGGGTTCGCGATCGAGCAGCCCGCCGGCGTCGACATCAGCGAGGTCGTCGTCAGGCCCACCGTACAAGCCTGACCACCGCAGCCAGGAGCCAGGCACGGTCATGGCGCGCCGCTGACTTTCAGGCCGTACTGGGGAGGTCGACTATTCGACCGTCGCGAGTTGTCGGTGTCGTGGGACCTGCCTAGTGACCTTCCGTGCTCCCCGAGAGAAGACGGGCGCATCGGCTAGGTCCTCTCGGGTAGGCGAACGCGGGAGGTCAATGCCAGCACTCCCGCGATCAGGTACGGCCAGTCGAACAGCTCCAGAGGGCTGGAGCAGTTGTGCGGCGCGTTGGACAGGAGCCAGGCGGCGGGCTGGAACAGTGCGGGCGCCAGCAGCACCAGGCCACAGAGCGGTGCGGCCCGATATCCGGAGAGCACGGCACCGATCGCGGCGGCCGCGACCCAGTAGTAGAGGCCGTGGGCGGTGTCGAGGTGGTAAAAGGCCAGCGCCCATGTCCCCTTCACGTCCGCGTAGCAGCCGAAGTCGCTGGTGGGGGTGTTCCTGGCCAGGGTCCGGCCGAGCGCGAGCAGCACGACCGCGCTCCAGATGACCGCCCGTGGCCATGACACCCGCTGCTCCGGGCGGGTCCGTAGGAGAGCGACGAGGGCGATCGCCTGGCAGGCCAGTATGGAGCCGAACTGCGGGCCGAAGCCGCCGGTTCCAGAGACCACGAGGGTCGACACGGTGAGCACCAGCGCCACGGCCGCGGCGATCGCGCCGACCTTGGGAAGCCACCGCGGCACCCAGAGCGCGAGGAGCGCCAGCAGGACCGGCAGGTAGTGATTGGCGTAGCCGTAGGCCACCCCAATCGCGAGCTCCAGCGGATCCGGCTGCGGCGGCTCGTGGCCGAACCAGCCGAAGCTGCGGAGCATCAGGATGGATAAGAAGGTCGGCGCGGTGGCCGCCAAGATGGCCAGGAGACGGAACATCGGCAGCCTCTCACGCGAAGTTGATCGGCGGAGAGCGTACCTGACCGCTACGACAAGATGATCTCGAAAGGGATGTGCCCTGCTCGCCGAGGTGGAATCAGCGAGGAGCGGTTGCAGTCCGCGTGGCGTGCCAGAAGCATGGCCAGTTGGTGGCAGATGGGCACCTCGCGCTGCTTCTTGCCTTTCGGATAGGGCCTGAGCTGCCATTGCTTGCGCCGGTCGTCTCGTTCAGCAGGTAGGCGTAGGTCTGGGTCACGTGGATCAGGCCGCCGACCGGATCCAGGCCGGATACATGAAGTCCGGCGATCTCGCCCCAGCGCAGGCCGGTGACCGTTTCGGTTAGGACGAACAAGGCGGTCTCGGGGTCGAGGTCGTGGACCGCCCGAAGGTAGACGCCCAGTTCGGGCCCGTACAAGATGGGCCGGGCGGTCACGGGGCCGGGCGGCAGGCGAAGGCCCTCGCAGGGACAGGGGGCCAGCAACGGTGATTCACCGTCCTCGCCCTGTTGCGTGGCGGCTCGGAGGACTGGCTTGATCGCGCCTCGGTAGATCCGTTCCACGGTGGCCGGCGAGAGCGTCCTCGGGCTTGGTGGTGCGGGTTTGGGGTGAGCCTGCCTCCCGCCACTGCCGCAGCACGCCGGGCGGTACGCGTCCGGTCTTCTTGACCGTGATGTCGCGGCCCTGTGCCCATCGGCGTGCCGCCTGCTCATCCGAAAGGGGCCGGCTCGGCTGGTGCTCGTTGCGTGCGGATGGTTTGGTGAGCATCCATTCCACCCATTCCCGCAGCACACGACGAGTGACCCGATCCAATGGCAGGTGCCGAAGAATAAAAAAACGTGTCGCTCCGCCTCGGCCAGATAGTCCAGGCGCTGGGTGGGGGCGGCGCCGAGCCCGGGTGGCGTAGTTGTGGCGGGCGTACTGCGCGAAGGTCGGCATGTCCGCATCGATGATGCCGTCGAAGTGCGGGTCCCTGATGCCATGACAGCCCTTGGCCGTTGAGTTGTTGCCGACGGTGTTCTTACTGACCCAGGCGTCCGTGGGTTCTCCGCCGCCGAACCATTCGGAAGCGGCGGCGATCGTGACCGGATAGGTCACCGCCGGGTTGGCCAGGAACTTCTCATCTGGTGTGAATACCAGCTCTGAGGACTTGCCGGTAATCTCCACACGTGCGTCGACTGCGGAGCTCTTGCCCTCTTCGGGGGAGGCTTCCATCTTGGCGTCCATCGCGGTCAGCGCGATCGGCGCCGCGGCTGCCTTGCCCTTGGCGTTCTTGAGTTGCGGCAGTCCTTCGGGTGTCTTCCCGAACGTGGTGCCTTCCGGCAGAGTGAGCGGCAGCCGTACGGTGACCGGCCCGGTCGGCCGCTGCCGGAAGACCACTTGGGAGACGAACCCGTCGGCCTGGGCCTGCACCACCAGGTCCGCACCCGGCGCGACGGCGTCGGGGTAGGTGGCCGTGCTGCCGGAAATCTTCGGCTCGGGCAGGGTCTGGGTCACTTTCAGCCCGCTCTTGCCCCTTTTGCTGTTCGCTGACACCAACTCCTTAGGGTGTAGCTCTTCCTCAGTGACCGCAGCGATCAAGCCGTGAGGGAGTATCCGTCCTGGTAGTCGTTCTGGTGGACACGTTCGTGTTGCCGGGCGCGGTGAAAACGCCAGTATTCGTCGAGATCACCGTTGGCGATCAGGGCGCGGAGTTTCAGGACGGCTTCGGCTCCGGCCAGGCCCCAGCGTGCCCCGGCGAGGTCGAATCTGTCGGCGATCAGATGGCGGCAGGCGCCTTCGATCACGCCGGTCGCGATCGGCCATCCCGCCTCCAGCGCCTGGTCGTAGCGCAGATACTCGAGGTTGTTGGTGAGGTAGCGGATGCACGCGTCGATGCCGTCGCGGCGGTGGGCGGCCGTGGTGGCCACCTGGCCCGTCAGCGCGGTGATGACGTGGCCGGTGTTCCCGGCCAGCAGGGCGAGCGCGTGGCCGGCGACCCAGTCCTCGGCGGCCGCAGCGGCGGGAGGATGCAGGCTCCAGGCGGCAGCCCATAACTTCTCCAGGACGTGAACGAAGTCGATAACGATGTGGACGCCGATGCCGCGGCGGGCGGCCTGCGCCGTGATCAGATCGAGCTGGTGGCGGGCTCCGTCGACGAGCACCACCCAGGGACGGGCATGGCCGGGATCACGGGCTTCGGCGTGGTCGAAGACCTTGGCGATCACCGCGGCGGGGCCGGTGCTGATCGAGCCGCACAGCCACTTGCGTATCGCGGACGGTCTTGCGCGCGGCAGCCGCTGCCCGGCCCGGCCGCCGGGGACGGCGATCACATCGTGCGGCCGGCGGGGCGCGGACTCGGCGTCGTAGACCACCCCGAGGGTGGCCATCCGTTTGCGGGCCGGTTTCTCACCCGCCGCCAGCCGGCTCCGGAAGGTGGCGCGGGCGCGGGCGGCGGCTTTGGCGGTCGCGGGCCGCAGCGCCTCGGGGCGCATCGCGATGCCTTTGCCGTCCACGCTGATCGCCAGCACCGTGCAGGCGGTGCACGGCAGCGGCGCCCGCGCGGCGTAGAAGGCGTCGACATCGACCGCCGCCGCCACGATCGCCTGCTCGATCTGCCGTTTGCCGATCACGTTGCCGCAGCGCGCGGCCAACGCCGCGTGGGCCGCGTCGAACGAGCCGCGCACCGTCTCGATGACCGCGAGCTTGGCCAGCCCTGCCGAGTGCCGCACCGCCGGCAGCGACAACACCGCGTCGGCCGGATAGAGGTTGCGCACCCCGGGGGCGCGCCAGGCGCACCGGGTGACGGTAACCGTCCCGACCACCGTGGCCAGCAGGCGGTGATGACCTGTCTCCAGCCGTGGCCGCGGCACGCCGTCGGACCCCACCACCGGTGCGGCTGCTCCTGCGGCATGGTGGCGGCGGGTGTGGTGCGCCAGCTGCCGCTCGCGCAGCGCCCGTAGATCAAGGTGCGCTTGCAGCAGCTGGCGTTGCAGCTCACGGCCCTGCTCAACGATCGTCTCTTCCAGCCGGTCATGGGTCAGCATGCCGGACGCCGTGTCGGTGAGCTGTCCGATGAGACAGTTGAAGGTGTTCTTCGCCTTCGCAAAGACGTCAGCGGTGACCTCGGTGTCGTACGGTGCCTGCATAGGGCTCTTCTCCCGCCGGGGACATGTGGTTGGCACCTTTGAACCTGACGGCGGAAGAGCCCTGCCGCAATCACCCGCCCGGTGACGAAGCAGATGACGGCGCGATTCCATCCCGTGACCCTGCGTCGCCCTGCCCGGACACCTCACGCGCCACCGGCTCGGCCACCATGAACAACCCCGGCCCCTCCTCCCGCGCCCAGCCGCGTTCCACCAGCCGCTTCAGCTTCGAACGCAGCCCTTCCCGCTTGGAAGCCTCATCCGGCAACCCCATCGCGACCGCGATCTGCCCGGCCCTCATCGCCCGACCGGCATCGACCATGATCTCCACCGCGTCCCGGTACACGCGCGGCAACATCGCCGCCTTCATGCCCGGCCGCCACGGCGGCACCGTCACCACACCCAGCACCGACGGCCGCACCGGCACCGCACCGACCGCGTCGACACCCCCACCTGCGAACCCGGCCGAGCCACGGGCTCACCAACCAGCCCGGCCGCCTCGCCCAGGATCTCCTCCACCGTCTCCCTCGTGATCACCAGCCGCGACAACCGATCGTGCTCACCCTCCAGCCGTGATTCCAACGCGGCGATCTGCTCGCGGATCTCCGCGATCCGCTGCCGGGCCACAGCCTCACGCCGTGCCAGCTCCTCCAGCAACGAGCCCACCGTCACCACCGCCTCACCGTCTGCACTCACAGTAGAAGGCGGTTCCTCGACTAAACAGTCACGACCACAAAAGCCCAGCTCAGGCACTCACTGGAAAAGAGCTACACCCAACTCCTTAGTGCCGCGCTTGCCGAAGGTCAGTGGGGTCTTGACGCGGGTGGCCTGGAGTCTTGCCGTCGCGGGTGACGATGCGGGTGTCGATGGGTTCCCAGGCGCCGCTGGCCGGGTTCTTCAGCTGGACGGGCCGGGTGTACAGCTCGGCTCGCAGGTTCTTGCCGTCGGGGTTGGCCCAGACCTTCATGGTCTCGGTGGCTTGGGTCGGTACCTCAACGGGCTGGCCGGACTTGGCCGCCTTGTCCCATGCGGTCTTGAGGGCCGGCGGGGGAGCGGTGGTCGATGGTGTTGTCGATGTGGAGGCCGGGGTGGGGGTCGGTGTGGGGGT
>NZ_SMLD01000161.1:0-21696 GCF_004352805.1 Nonomuraea mesophila | reverse complement strand
GCGGGGCGGTGGCCGGAATCTTGTTAGTAAGGTGCGGCCATGTTCGCCGTAACCGCCACTCAGACCGATCCCGACCATCCGCTCGCCGGGCTGACGCTCGGCGAGCGCCCCGAGCCGACGACGCCGGACGGCTGGACCACCGTCTCCGTGCGGGCCGCCGCGCTCAACCACCACGACCTGTGGACGCTCAAGGGCGTCGGCATCCGGCAGGACCGGCTGCCGATCGTGCTGGGCTGCGACGCCGCCGGCGTGGACGAGGACGGCAACGAGGTCATCGTGCACGCGGTGATCGGCTCGGGCCCCGACGAGACGCTGGATCCCCGGCGCAGCCTGCTGTCGGAGACGTACGACGGCACGTTCGCCGAGCGGGTCGCCGTGCCGCGCCGCAACCTCGTGCCCAAGCCGGCCTCGCTCAGCTTCGAGCACGCCGCCTGCCTGCCGACGGCCTGGCTGACCGCGTACCGCATGTTGTTCGACAGAGCCGGGCTCGAGCCCGGCTCCACCGTGCTGGTGCAGGGCGCGGGCGGCGGGGTCGCCACCGCGCTGATCGCGCTGGGCCGGGCCGGCGGCTACCGCGTCTGGGCGACCAGCCGTACGGAGGCCAAGCGCGAGCGCGCCCGCGAACTCGGCGCCGACCAGGTCTTCGAGACGGGCGCGCGGCTGCCCGAGCGGGTCGACGCCGTCATGGAGACCGTCGGCGAGGCGACCTGGGCCCATTCGCTCAAGTCGCTCAAGCCGGGCGGGCGCATCGTCGTGTCGGGCGCCACCAGCGGCGCGGTTCCGCCCGCCGATCTCAACCGGGTCTTCTTCCTGCAGTTGTCGGTGGTCGGCTCGACGATGGGAACGCGGGAGCAGCTCCAGCGGCTGGCGGTGTTCCTGGAGCAGACCGGCGTGCGCCCGGTCGTCGACCGCACGTTGCCGCTGGCCGAGGCGCGGGAGGGCTTCGCGGCCATGGCGGAGGGGGAGCTCTTCGGAAAGATCGTCTTCACCGCATAGACACGAGCATGGGTACTTTCAGCTCTCCTGGGTGATACAAGCAGGGAAAGCCGTATCACCCGGGAGGCCGTCAGCATGGACGTCGAACCCTTCGGACCGGGCTCGCTGCACTGGGACACGGCCGGCGAATACCGCAACCTGCTCGTGGCCGGCAGCGCGCTGGTCCTCCAGACGATGCACCCGGCCGTGGGCGCGGCCGTCGCGGAGCACTCCACGTACAGGTCGGACCCGTGGGGACGGCTCACCCGCACGCTCACGTCCGTCCAGACCTGGGTGTACGGCGGCGCCCGCGGCCCGGCGGAAGGCGAGCGGCTCAGAAGGCTGCACCGGGACATCAGCGGGGTGGACGAGCACGGCAGGCCCTATCACGCGCTGAACGGCGAGGCCTGGGCCTGGGTGCACTTATCGCTGTTCGAGCGCTTCATCACGCTCAACCGGTGGTTCGGCGCCCCGTTCACCTCTGAGCAGCAGGAGAGGTTCTACGCCGAGTCGCGACAACTCGGCGCGATCCTGCGGGTGCCCGAGCGGGAGATGCCGGACGACCTGGCGGCGTACCGGCGCTATTTCGACGACATGGTGGCCGACCGGCTGGAGCCGCACCCGACCGCGCTCGACGTGCTCGCGGTCATGCGCGGCACACCGGCGCCGCCCGGCCTGCCCCGGCCGCTGCGCAGGTTGTGGACGCCGCTCGGCGCGGGATCCGGGGGGTTCAACCACTTCGTGACCATCGGTACGCTGCCGCCGGCCGTACGCGACAAGCTGGGGCTGCGCTGGACGGCGCGGGACGAGCGGCGGCTGCGGCAGGTCGGGAACGCGGTGGCGACGCTCACGCCGCGCCTGCCCGAACGCCTGCGCTACATGCCCATCGCCTACCGCGCCCGCCGCGCCGCCCGCCGGTCGGGCCACGCCGATCGTCTCCCGCGCCCCGCCTGACGCGGCCGGTTCCCGCACGACATCCCCGTCGCCCGGGCCGGCGCGCGGCGGGCGGCCCACGCCGGCCAGCGCCCAGAGCGGGGCGCGGTGGGGCGCGGGTCCCGCGACGGCCGCCGGGTGGCCGGAGCGCCGAAGGCCCCGGGCCCGAGGGTGCGTGGTTGGGTCAGCGTTCGAGGATGTCGCGGACGTTGCGGGCGGCGTCGTCGAGCGTCACGCGCAGCGCCGCCACCTTCTCCGGCGTCAGGCGTGCCCCCGACGCCTCCTCACGGGTCCGGGCGACGAAGTCGGCCAGCAGCTCGCCCAGCTCGGCGTCGAGGTCGGCCCGGTTGGGCGGCGCGCCCCCGAGCGTCGCCCAGACCTCCGACCAGATCCTGCGCCACTCCTTGCTGAGTCGTTCGCCCTCGTCCTGCCAGTGGTTGGCGTGCTCCATCCACTGGCGCTTCTGCTGCTCCTTGAGCCGCCTGAGGTCCTCCCGCTGCTTGTCGAGCAGGTCTCTGGCGTCGTCGCGGCTGCTGGTGCGCACGTCCTTGGCCATCCGGGTCAGCTCGTCGCGCAGCGACTTGACGGTGTCGCGGACGTCCTCCTTGACCTCGCGGGCGATGTCGCGCACGGAGGCGGAGATCTCCTCCTCCAGGTCGTCGAGCTCGTCGAGCCGGTCGTTGAGCTCCTCGCGGCCCTTGTCGGTGATCGAGAACACCTTCTTGCCCTCGACCACCTCGTGCGTCACGAGGCCCTCCTCCTCCAGGCGGGCCAGGCGCGGGTAGATGGTGCCGGGTGAGGGCGAGTAGACGCCGAGGAAGCGGTCCTGGAGCAGTCTGATGACCTCGTAGCCGTGGCGCGGGCTCTCGTCCAGCAACTTGAGCAGGTACAGCCGGAGCCGGCCGTGACCGAAGACAGGGCTCATTCCTTCTCTCCCTTGAGCAACGTGACCTCACCGGACACGGTGATCGCCGACAGTGAGGCCATGCCGCCACCCAGCCGCCCCGTCAGCGCTTTGGCGCCGGGGCCACCCGTGTTGGACAGTTCGTCGAACGTGCTGACCAGCCTGCCCGAGGTGGATCTGAGGCTGACGTCGGCCTCGGCGTTCTCCGGCAGCCTGACCAGGATGTCACCCGAGACGCTGTTGAGCGTGACGTGACCCGTGGGGCGCAGCGCCAGGTCGGCGGTGAACCGTCCGGAGATCGTGCCGGCCTTCAGCCGGCGCGGGCTGCCGTCGGCCACCGTCAGGTCGCCCGAGACGCTCTTGAAGGCCAGGTCGCCGGACATCGCGCGGCTCTCGACGGGGCCTGAGACGGTGTTGGCCAGCACGTCGCCGCTCACGGCGTCGAGCACGAGCTCGCCCGACACGCTCTTGACGTGGGTCTTCCTCTCGAACCCCGCCACCACGGCGGGCGCGCTGACCACGCCGGCGTTGACCGTGCAGGTCTTCGGCACGGCGATCGACAACACGGTCCAGCGGCGGTCGCGGCGCAGCCAGCCGAGCAGCCCGTCCCAGGTCAGGTCCTTGTAGGCGATGGTGAGCGACCGGGTGTGCTCGTCGTAGGTCACGATGAGCGGCGCGGCCGAGTCCACTTCGGCCACCTCCAGCGTGGGTGGGCCCTCGCTGGCGAGCACGGCCAGCCGTCCGGCCACGATACGTACGTCAAGTGTCTCCACCTGGCCGAACGTGAGCTGCTCGGGTGCCTCGATCGCCCACTGTTGCATGATCCCTGCCCTTCTCGGCGACACGTCTACCACAGACACGATATGTCGTGTCTGTGGAGAGCTCAAGATGTATCGCGTTTTCGGGTGCCGGGAACGGCCTACTCGGCGTCCTCGTCGTCCAGCCGGGCCAGCCACGTCGCCAGCCGCTCGACGGGCGTCTCGAACTCGGGGTTGAGATCCACGAACTCGCGCAGCCGCTCGCCGAGCCACAGGAGGCTGACCTCCTCCTCGCCCCGGCGCTCGACCAGTTCCTCGATCCCCCGATCGGTGAAGTACATCGTCGTCCATTCCTTCCAACGGGCGATTCGCCCGGGTCAACCTGTCAGAACGCCAGTGAGCCCCCGGACGGGCCGGGGGCTCACCGTGCGGACCTGCTTCAGCCGAAGAGCTGCTCGAGAATGCTCTCGAGCTCGTGGTCGTGCGTGTTGTGCGAGCCCGTGGCCGGCGAGCTGTTGGGCGTGCGCGACACCCGGCGCACCGGCCGGCCGCCCAGGACCTGCGGGCCCTCGGCCAGCTTGAGCGTCAGGTAGGGCCACGGCCCCATGTTGACCGGCTCGTCCTGGGCCCAGACCAGCTCCACCTGCTCGCCGTAGCGCGCCAGCTCGGTGGCCAGCTCGTCGGACGGGAACGGGTAGAGGCGCTCCAGCCGGACGAGGGCGACGTCGTCGCGGCCCGTCTTGTCGCGCTGCGCGGCCAGCTCGTAGTAGAGCTTGCCGGAGCAGAGCACGACCCTCGTGACCTTGCCCGGGTCGACCGTCGTGTCGCCGAGCACCGGCTGGAAGGTGCCCGAGGTGAAGTCGGACGCCTTGGACGTGGCCGCCTTGTGCCGCAGCAGCCACTTGGGCGTGAAGACCACCATCGGCTTGTGGCGCTTCGACTCCACCTGCCAGCGCAGCAGGTGGAAGTAGTTGGCCGGCGTGGTCGGCTGCGCCACCGTCATGTTGTCGAGCGCGCACACCTGCAGGAACCGCTCGATGCGGGCCGAGGAGTGGTCGGGGCCCTGGCCCTCGTAGCCGTGCGGCAGCAGCATCACGACCGAGGACTTCTGGCCCCACTTCTGCTCGCCCGACGAGATGAACTCGTCGATGATCGTCTGGGCGCCGTTGACGAAGTCGCCGAACTGCGCCTCCCAGGCGACCAGCGCGTCAGGACGCACGACGCTGTAGCCGTATTCGAAGCCGAGCGCCGCGAACTCGCTGAGCAGCGAGTCGTAGACGTAGAACTTCGTGGTGCCGTGGTTGAACGTCTTGAGCGGCGTGTGGTCGGCGCCGGTCATCCGGTCCACCAGGACGGCGTGGCGCTGGGTGAACGTGCCGCGCCTGGAGTCCTGGCCGACCAAGCGCACCGGGTGGCCGTCGATCAGCAGCGAGCCGAACGCCAGCGTCTCGCCCATCGCCCAGTCGATGGAGTCCTGCTCGACCATCTGGCCGCGACGCTGCAACACCGGCGCGAGGCGCGGGTGCGGCGTGAAGCCCTCGGGCAGGCTGAGCTGGGTGTCGACGATGCGCTTGAGCGTCTCGTCGCTGATCGCCGTCGGCGTGTCGTCGTGGGACCACTTGACCACCTCGGCCGGCGGCACCCGCATGGCGCCCGCCTCCAGCGGCTTCTTCGCCGCCTCGCGGGTCTCGGTGAACGCCTGCTCCAGCTTGGCCTGGTAGTCGCGCAGCGCCTGCTCGGCCTCCTCGACCGTGATGTCGCCCCGGCCGATCAGCGCCTCGGTGTAGAGCTTGCGGGTCGAGCGCTTGGCGTCGATCAGGTCGTACATCAGCGGCTGGGTGAAGGCGGGGTTGTCGCCCTCGTTGTGGCCGCGGCGGCGGTAGCAGATGAGGTCGATGACGACGTCCTTGCGGAACGCCTGGCGGTATTCGTAGGCCAGCTCGCCCACGCGCACCACGGCCTCGGGGTCGTCGCCGTTGACGTGGAAGATCGGCGCCTGGATCATCCGCGCCACGTCGGTCGCGTAGACCGACGAGCGGGACGAGGCGGGCGAGGTGGTGAAGCCCACCTGGTTGTTGACCACCACGTGCACGGTGCCGCCGGTGCGGTAGCCCCGCAGCTGCGACAGGTTGAGCGTCTCGGCCACGACGCCCTGGCCGGCGAAGGCCGCGTCGCCGTGGACGAGGACGGGCAGGACGGTGAAGCCCTCCTCGCCGCGCTCCAGCAGGTCCTGCTTGGCGCGTACGACGCCCTCCAGGACCGGGTCGACCGCCTCCAGGTGGGAGGGGTTGGCGACCACGGACGCGGTGATGGTCTTGCCGCTCGGCGCGGTGAACTCGCCCGTCGCGCCCAGGTGGTATTTCACGTCGCCGGAGCCGTGGGCGGTGCGCGGGTCGATGTTGCCCTCGAACTCGCCGAAGATCTGCGCGTAGGACTTGCCGACGATGTTGGCCAGCACGTTGAGCCGCCCGCGGTGGGCCATGCCGATGACGACCTCGTCGAGGTCCTCGTCGGCGGCGTCGCTGATCACCGAGTCGAGCAGCGGGATCAGGGACTCGCCGCCCTCCAGCGAGAAGCGCTTCTGTCCGACGAACTTGGTCTGCAGGAACGTCTCGAACGCCTCGGCGGTGTTGAGCCGCGACAGGATGTTGAGCTGCTCGTCGCGCTCTGGCGACTTGTGCGGCTTCTCCACCCGCTCCTGGATCCAGGCCCGCTCCTCGGGGTTCTGGATGTGCATGTACTCGATGCCGACCGTGCGGCAGTAGGAGTCGCGCAGCACGCCCAGGATCTCGCGCAGCTTCATCAGCGGCCGGCCGCCGAACCCTCCGGTGGCGAACTCCCGCTCGAGGTCCCACAGCGTCAGGCCGTGCGACTGGATGTCGAGGTCGGGGTGCTTGCGCTGCTTGTATTCCAGCGGGTCGGTCTCGGCCATCAGGTGGCCGCGCACGCGGTAGGCGTGGATCAGCTCCAGCACGCGGGCCGACTTGGACACGTCGTCGTCGTGCGACGTCGACACGTCCTGGACCCACCGCACCGGTTCGTAGGGGATGCGCAGGGACTCGAAGACCTCGTCGTAGAAGCCGTCCTCGCCGAGCAGCAGCCGGTGGATCTGGCGCAGGAAGTCGCCCGACTGGGCGCCCTGGATGATCCGGTGGTCGTAGGTGCTGGTCAGCGTCATGACCTTGGAGACGGCCAGGCGCGAGAGCGTGTCGGGCGAGGCGCCCTGGTATTCGGCGGGGTATTCCATCGCGCCGACGCCGATGATCGTGCCCTGGCCCGGCATCAGCCGCGGCACGGAGTGCACGGTGCCGATCGTGCCGGGGTTGGTGAGCGAGATGGTGGTGCCGGCGAAGTCGTCGACGCCGAGCTTGCCGGCCCGCGCCTTGCGGACGACCTCTTCGTAGGCCATCCAGAACTGCCGGAAGTCCATCTCCTCGGCGCCCTTGATCGAGGGCACGAGGAGCTGGCGTTCGCCGTTGCTCTTCTGCACGTCGATCGCCAGGCCGAAGCCCACGTGCTCGGGCTTGACGAGCGTCGGCTTGCCGTCGACCTCCGTGAAGGAGTAGTTCATCTCCGGCATGGCGCCCAGCGCCTTGACGATCGCGAAGCCGATCAGGTGCGTGAAGGACACCTTGCCGCCGCGGCCCCGCTTGAGGTGATTGTTGATCACAATGCGGTTGTCGACCAGCAGCTTGGCGGGGATGGCGCGCACGCTGGTCGCCGTCGGCACCGACAGCGACTGCTCCATGTTGGTGGCCGTGCGGGCCGCGGCCCCGCGCAACTTCACCTCCTCGGCGCCCTTGGGCACCGGAGCGGCCGGTTGCTTCGGCTTCTCGGCTGCCGGTGGCGCCTTCGGCGCCGCCTTGGGAGGCGTGGGGGCGGTCACTGTGCCGTTCCCCGCCTCCTTGGCCGGGGTCCGGCCCGGTCCGTAGTCAGGGTTGTAGTCAGCGAAGAAATTCCACCAAGCCTTGTCGACCGACTCGGGGTCTTGGAGGTATTTCTGGTACAGCTCGTCGACAAGCCACTCGTTCTGACCAAAGCTTGCCAGCGGGTTTGTCCGCGACGACTCAGACGACACGGCGGAAATCGCCCTCTTCCGCAGATCGGCGTTGATGTTAGAGAACCTTTCCAAGGCTACTCGCCCGGACCGGCAGCGCGCGCCTAGGTGGCCGTGCCGCCACGCACGATCCTCTCAGGACGGCGCGGTGCGGTCACGACCCCCTAGTCGACCCGGGGGTCGCGCGTTTATCACTATTTGGTATCAACACCCTGTCCGAAGGTTTACTTCCCTCCAGAGATCAGTCTGCTGGCGATCCGCACCTGAGGGGACAACTCGGACAGCAGATCGGCGAGTTCCTCGCCCGCCTGCTTGAGTTCCACCAGCGACATGGGCTCCAGGCGTTCGAGCAGGAAGATCGCGTTGGTGGTCTCCTCGGTGAGCCGGGTGCGCACCACCTGGCGCCAGTTCCACCTGCGGCAGGTCACGCCGATGTCGTCGCGCCAGATCACCTCGCCGGGGCCGGGTGTGCCGAGCGCCTCCTCGGACGCCTCGTCGCCGCTCGCCCTGACCAGCCGCGCCGGGCCGGAGTAGCGGTCGAGGTCCTCCCCGCCGATGGGTAGCGCGTGTTTCACGCTGATCGAGTTGTACGCGTCGACGACCTGGTTGATCTCCGGCAGCGGCATCCGGCGGGTGAGGGCGTCGACCGAGGGCCTGGTGCGCTGCGGTTTGGCCCCGAAGGCGCGGTAGGCGTCCTTCCAGGCGTCGATCTTCTCCGTCTGGACGGTCGCGGCCGAGGCCTCGGCGAGCCAGGCGCGTGAACGCTCGTCGGTGGGGCCGTTGCGCAGGTCGCGGGCGGTCATGACGAGGACCGCGAAGT
Organism: Nonomuraea mesophila; assembly: GCF_004352805.1. Taxonomy (NCBI): domain Bacteria; kingdom Bacillati; phylum Actinomycetota; class Actinomycetes; order Streptosporangiales; family Streptosporangiaceae; genus Nonomuraea; species Nonomuraea mesophila. Next base: position 13,249 of record NZ_SMLD01000161.1, on the reverse strand, counting down.
CGGGTCGCAGTGCGAGGACCGCGTCGTCCACCTGGATGTCGTCAAGCATCTCCACAGTTTATGAGCCGGAGAAATCGCCAAATACCCTTTGCAAAATTGCCTTTGCGGTTTACGGTGAGGGCATGGAGGAGCAGTACAAGATCACTGACGCGCAGGTGCTCAAGGCCGTCGCCCATCCGCTGCGGGTGCGCCTGCTCGGCCTGCTGCGCAGCGACGGGCCGGCCACCGCGAGCGAGCTGGGCCGCAAGGTCGGCGAGAGCTCCGGCTCGACCAGCTACCACCTGCGCGAGCTGTTCAAGTACGGCTTCATCGAAGAGGACCCCGACCGGCGCGACGGGCGCGAGCGCCGGTGGCGGGCCCGCCACCGCTACACCTCGTGGGACGCCGTCGAGCTGTCCGGCACCCAGGAGGGCCGGGAGGCCGTCAAGGTCGTGCACCTGCGGCAGGCCGAGCTGGTCGGGCGGCTGATGGAGGCGTTCGACCCCGGCGACTGGTCCGACGAGTGGGTGGAGGCGGCCGGGATGAGCGACCACGTCCTCTTGCTGCCGCCCGCGGCGCTGCGGGAGCTGAAGAACAGGATCGACGAGCTCCTGGGCGAGATCGCCACCCGCTACGCCGGTGATCCGGCCGCCGGACAGGTCGCCGTCTGGTACGGCGCGATGCCACGCGACCATGAAGAGGAGCAGGACCGATGACCGCGCGATCAGCCTTACGTCGCTACATGCTCGTCAGCTTCCTGACCTGGCTGCCGCTGGGGCTCGCGATGGCCGCCCAGGTGCTGCTGATGACCGAACGTGGTCTCGGCCTGGCCCAGATCGGGCTGGCGACGACGATGTTCTCCGTCGTCACCGTGAGCCTGGAGCTGCCCACCGGCGGGCTGGCCGACGTCCTGGGGCGGCGCGTGGTGCTGGCGGCCTCGGCCGCGTTCACCGTCGCCGGCCTGGCGCTGATGAGCGTGTCCACGACGCTCGCGATGTTCATGGTGGTCAGCGTGCTGAAAGGCGTGGCCAGGGCCCTGTCCAGCGGCCCCGCCACCTCCTGGTACGTCGACACCCTGCACAACATCGAGGGCCCCGGCGCCGACCTCAAGCCCGGCCTGGCCAGGGGCGGCGCGATGGAGTCCACGGCCCTGTGCGCCGGCGTCCTGGCGGGCGGCGGCCTGCCGCTCCTGGTGCCGCCCTCGCTGATCCTCCCCCTCGCCGCGCCGTCCGTGCTGGGCGCCGTCGCGGCGGTGGTGCTGCTGCTCGTGGTGCTGGTCGCGCTGCCCGAGCCGGCCCACCCGCGCCGCACGCTGGCGAGCGTCCTGCGTGAGGTGCCCGTGACGGTGGCGGGCGGCATCCGGCTGGCCGCGGGCCGCCCGCTGCTGCGCAGGCTCATGATGGTCGCGGCGGCGACGGGCGTGGTGCTCATGGCCATCGAGCTGCTCACCCCCGGACGGCTGGCCGAGCTGGCGGGCACGGCCGAGGAGGGCAGCCTCGCCTACGCCGTGGTCGCGGCGCTCGGCTTCGCGGGCAGCGCGATGGGCAGCGCGCTCGTGCCGCGCGTGGCCCGGCTGGCCGGCGGCTCGGCCGGGGGAGCGGTCGCGGGGACGGTGCTGGCCGCGCTCTCCGTGGGCGCGCTGGCCGCGACGGCGGGCCTGGACGGCCTGCCGGGAACGCTGAGCGCGGCACTGGCCTACGTCGTGCTGTTCGTCGGCATCTCGCTGACAGGCGTGCTCTGCCTGGAGCTGACCCACAAGGCCGTCACCGCCTCCGAGCGCACCACGGTCACCTCGACCGGCTCCATCGCCCTGCAGTCGGGAGGGACCCTGGCCAACCTCACGCTCGGCGCCCTGGCCGCCCAGTCGGGCCTGGCCGCCGCCTGGGGCGTCGCGGCCGTGCTGATGCTGGCCTCGGCGCTGTTGTTCGTCCGGATGCCCGCGCCTACAGACTCCAGTCGAGATCGGGCCCTACCGGCACGATCCGGCTCGGGTTGATGTCGGTCTGGGTGATGAAGTAATGACGCTTGATCTGGTCGAAGTCGGTGGTTTCGCGGAAGGCCGGGATGGCGTACAACCTGCGCGCGTACGCCCACAGCGCCGGATAGTCGACCAGCCGCCTGATGGAGCACTTGAAGTGCGCGTGGTAGACGATGTCGAACCTGGCGAGGGTCGTGTAGAGGCGCACGTCGCTGTCGGTCAGCGTGTCGAAGAGGAACTCCGACTTGCCGAGGCGCACCTCCAGGAGGTCGAGGGTGGTGAAGACGCGGGTCACCGCCTCCTCGTACGCCTGCTGGTCGCGGGCGAAGCCGGCTTCGTACACCGCGTTGTTGAGGCCGTGGTAGAGGCGGTCGTTCATGATGTCGATGTCCGGGCGCAGGCGCTCCGGGTAGAGGTCAGGCGAGGTGCCCCATGACGTCTCCAGGTCGAGGGTGATCTGGGGGAAGTCGTTGGTGACGATGCGCCGGTCCTTGGTGTCCCAGATGCAGGGGACGGTGTAGCGGCCCGTGTAGCCGGGGTCGGTCGCGAGGTAGAGCTCCGAGAGATACTCCGGGTCGCCGCCGGGGACGCGCCAGCCCTTCTCGTCGCGGACGGGATCGACGATCGTGACGTCCAGCAGGTCCTGCAGCCCGAGGAGCGAGCGTACGATCAGCACGCGCTGGGCCCACGGGCAGGCATAGGAGGCGTAGAGCCGGTAGCGTCCCGGCTCGGGCGGGCCCAGCCGGTCGGTGAAACGGTTGGGCTGCCGGACGAAGCGGCCAGTGTCGGAAAGCTCGCGGCTCGGCTTCATGGTCCTAGTAGAACACGGTTCGGAAGTCGAACTTCGTTCGGGCACAATCGAGGCCATGACGAAGTTCGTGGTGACCCCTGCCGATGTGGCACAGCGGGACGCGTGGGCCGGCGGGGCGATCCCCGAGGTCGAACAGGTCCGCCCTGGACTGTGGTCCGTGCCGGTGCCGATCCCGGTCAACCCCCTGCGGTACGTGCTGGTCTACGTCCTGGAGCTGCCCGGCGGAGTGGCGATCATCGACGCCGGGTGGAACACCGACGAGGCGTACGACGCCCTGGTCGCCGGGCTGGCCGTGGCCGGCTACGCGATCACCGACGTCAAAGGAGTGCTCGTCACGCACATCCACCCCGACCACTACGGGCTGGCCGGGCGGGTCCGGGAGATGTCGGGCGCGTGGATCGCGCTGCACCCGGCCGACGCGCGGCTGGTCCGCGAGCGTTACGACGACGCGGCCATCGACTCCCTGGTGGAGCGGGAGCGCGAGCTGCTGCGCCGCTGCGGGGTGCCCGCGCTGACGCTGGACGAGCTGGCCGGGGCCTCCATGATGATCCGCCACATGGTCACCATGGCCAGGCCCGACCGGCTGGTGGAGGACGGCGACGAGCTCAAGCTGCCCGGCTGGGACCTGCGGGCCGTCTGGACGCCCGGACACTCGCCCGGCCACCTGTGCTTCGTCTCGCCCGCGCGCAGGGTGTTGTTCTCCGGCGACCACGTGCTGGCCAAGATCACGCCGATGGTGGCCGTGCACCCGCAGTCGAGCCGCAACCCGCTGGCCGACTACCTCGACTCGCTGGCCGCCGTACGCAAGCTGGACGTCGACGAGGTGCTGCCCGCGCACGAATACCGATTCCTGGAGCTGGCCGAGCGGGTCGACAGCGTGATGGCGCACCACGACGAGCGGCTGGCCGAGATCGAGCGGGCGGTGGCCGCGCTCGACGGCGCCGCCTGCTGGGACCTCGCCACCCGCCTCACCTGGTCGCGGCCGTGGGAGACCATTCCGCCGTTCATGCGGCGCGCGGCCAACAACGAGACGCTCGCGCACCTGGCGTGGCTGGAGGCCAGGGCGCGGGTGCGCCGGGTGGCGGGCGAGCCGGACCTGTGGTTCCCGGCCTGACGGCCGGCGCTTCCGTGGCTTCCCGGGACTTCCGTGGCTTCCCGGGACTTCTGCGGCTTCCGGGCTTTCGGGGCTTCGGGGCTTCCCGGGTGCTTCCGGGCGCGGGAACCGGGGGCGGGTTATCGTACTCGTACTAGAATGTTGTTCTCCTGCCTGGGAGGTTCGATGCTTCGGTTCGATGACAGGGTCGCGATCATCACGGGGGCGGGGCACGGCCTCGGCAGGTCGCACGCGCTGCTGCTGGCCGAGCGCGGGGCCAAGGTCGTGGTCAACGACCTCGGTGGCGCGCTCGACGGCACCGGCGCCTCCACCGGGCCCGCCGCGGAGGTGGCCGAGCTCATCACGAAGAACGGCGGCCAGGCCGTCGCCAGCACCGACAACGTCGCCACGCCCGAGGGCGCCAGGGCCATCGTGCAGACCGCGGTCGACGCGTTCGGCAAGGTCGACATCGTCGTCAACAACGCGGGCATCCTGCGCGACAAGTCGCTCGGCAAGATGTCGGTCGAGGACTTCGACGGGGTGCTCGCCGTGCACGTACGCGGCTCGTTCCTGGTCAGCCACGCCGCCTACCCGCTGATGAAGGCGGCGGGCCACGGACGCATCGTCAACACGTCGAGCCCGGCCGGCCTGTTCGGCAACTTCGGCCAGGCCAACTACTCGACCGCGAAGATGGGCCTGGTCGGCCTGACCAAGACCCTGGCCATCGAGGGCGCGCGCAACGGCATCAAGGCCAACGCCATCGCCCCCATCGCCTGGACCAGGATGACCGAGGCGCTGTTGCCCGCCGAGTTCGAGGCCAAGTTCACGCCGGAGCGGGTGAGCGCGCTGGTGGCGTGTCTCGTGCACGACTCGTGCGAGGTCAGCGGCGAGGTGTTCAGCGTCGGCGGCGGCCGGGTGGCGCGGGTGTTCGTGGCCGAGGGGCCGGGCTGGAAGACCGACGACCTCACGCCGGAGGCGATCGCCGGCAACTGGGACGCGATCATGGCCGAGCAGCCGTACGTGCTCACCGCGGGCGACTCGATGAAGGCCATGCTCTAGACGCGCACGGCGCTCACGGGCCGGTCCTCGCCTGCGGCGGGGGCCGGTTTCGTCGTCCCGGGGCCGCCGGAGGAATGCCTAAATGTCTGGAATGGGGGCTAAAGGGAAGGCTTTGTTCGATCTTCGACGGAAGTTACGGGAGTTTGGGCGATCCATACTCTTGATTTGCCGCATCGGTGATCTTATTGTCGCCACATGACCCCCCAGCCGGGCTCCGCCGGCGACGTGCTGACGCTGATCAGCGCAGGATCGGCGACCACCCGTTCAGACCTCGCGCGGCTCACCGGCCTGGCCAGATCCACGATCTCGCAGCGGGTCGACGCCCTGATCGAGCGCGGGCTGGTGGAGGAGACCGAGAGCGGCGAGTCCACCGGCGGAAGACCGCCGCGGCAACTACGCCTGCACACCGAGGACCACGCCTTCGCCGGCGTCGACCTCGGCGCCACGCACTGCCGGGTCGCGCTGATGGACATCTCCGGCGACGTGCTCGCGGAGTGCGAGGACTCGTTGCTGATCGGCGAGGGTCCTGAGAAGGTGCTCGCCCACGTCGACCAGCGGCTCGACCGGCTGCTCGGCACCGCGGGACGGCCCAGGTCCGCGCTGCGCGCCATCGGCATCGGGGTTCCAGGACCCGTCGAGTTCGCCACCGGCCGCCCCAACAACCCGCCGATCATGCCCGGCTGGAACGACTACCCCGTGCCCGACCACTTCGACGGGGTCGAAGTGCTGGTCGACAACGACGTCAACGTGATGGCGCTCGGCGAGCACCGCACCTCCTTCGCCGACGCGGGCCACCTGCTGTTCGTCAAGGTCGGCACCGGCATCGGCTGCGGCATCGTGGCCCAGGGCACCCTGCACAGGGGCGCGCAGGGATCCGCGGGCGACATCGGCCACATCAGGGTCAGCGGCCACGAGGACGCCGGCTGCCGGTGCGGCAACAGCGCCTGCCTGGAGGCCGTGGCCGGCGGCGCCGCCATCGCCAGGCGGCTGACGGAACTCGGCCTCGCCGCCGAGACCGGCGCCGACGTCGTGGCACTGGTGCAGGCCGGCAACACGCAGGCACTGCGACTGGTCAGGGAGGCGGGCCGGCTCATCGGCGAGGTGCTGGCCGGCCTGGTCAACTTCTTCAACCCCGAGGTCATCGTCATCGGCGGCGCGCTGTCGCGCGTGCACGAGCACCTGCTGGCCGGGATCAGGGAGACGGTCTACCGCAGGTCACTGCCGCTGGCCACGCACCACCTGTCGATCACGCCCAGCCGTACGGGCATCAACGCCGCCGTGCTCGGCGCCGGGATGCTCGCCATCGAACACTACCTGTCACCCGACAACATCAACCGCATCGTCAACGCCTGAGCAGTACGCCCCCCACAAGAACGCTGAAAGGGATCTCCGATGCTGGTCATGAAGGGCATCGTCAAACAGTTCCCAGGCGTGCGCGCGCTGGACGGCGTCGACCTGGACGTACGGGCGGGCGAGGTGCACTGCCTGCTCGGCCAGAACGGCGCCGGCAAGTCCACCCTGATCAAGGTGCTGGCCGGGGTGCACCAGCCCGACCAGGGCACGATCGTCTTCAACGACGCCGAGGTGCGGCCGGGCAGCCCGATCGACGCCATCAGGCTCGGCTTCGCCACCATCTACCAGGAGCTCGACCTGGTCGACGGGCTCAGCGTGGCCGAGAACATCTTCCTCGGCCACGAGCACGCCCGCCTCGGCTTCGTCAACCGGGCGGCCGCCCGGCGCGCGGCCCGCGAGGTGCTCGAACGGCTCGGCCACGGCGAGATCCGCCCGTCGGCCGAGGTCGGCCGGCTCTCGCCGGCGGCCAAGCAGGTCGTCTCGATGGCCCGCGCGCTCTCCCACGACGCTCGCCTCATCATCATGGACGAGCCGTCGGCGGCCCTCGCCCACGACGAGGTGGCCAACCTCTTCCGCATCATCCGCGAGCTCACCGCCCAGGGCGTGGCCGTGGTCTACATCTCCCACCGCCTGGAGGAGATCCGCGAGATCGGCGACCGGGTCACCGTGCTGAAGGACGGTCGTACGGTCGCCGTCGGCCTGTCCGCCCGCGACACCCCCACCAGCCAGATCGTCTCCCTCATGACCGGCAGGAACGTCGAATACGTCTTCCCCGCCAAGGCGGACAGGGAGCCGGGTGAGGAGGTGCTCAGGGTCGAAGGGCTGAGCTCGCCGGGCGTCTTCTCCGACGTGTCGTTCACCGTACGGGCGGGCGAGATCGTCGGGCTGGCCGGGCTCGTCGGCTCCGGGCGGTCGGAGATCCTCGAAGCCGTGTACGGCGCGCGCTCCGCCACCGGCCGCGTGACGCTCGCCGGGCAGCAGGTACGCCGCAGTGTCGTCGGCACCGTACGGCACGGCATGGGCCTGGCGCCCGAGGAGCGCAAGGCGCAGGCGCTGCTCCTCGACCAGAGCGTCACCGCGAACATCACCCTCGGCAGCCTGCCGGGGTTCGCCCGGTTCGGCTGGCTCGACCGCAGACGCGAGCGCGAGGAGGCCAAGAGGCTGGCCGAAATGCTCGACATCCGGCCGCCCGACCCCGAACGCCCGATCAGGACCCTGTCGGGCGGCAACCAGCAGAAGGCCGTGCTCGCCCGGTGGCTGCTCGGCAGCCGCAAGCTGCTCCTGCTGGACGAGCCCACCAGAGGCGTGGACGTGGGCGCCAGGGCCGAGCTGTACGCGGTGATCCGCAACCTGGCCGAGGAGGGCATCGGCGTGCTGCTGGTCTCCAGCGAGGTCCCCGAGGTGCTCGGCCTGGCCGACCGGGTGCTGGTGCTGCGCGAGGGGACCGTCATCCACGAGGGCGACGCCGCCGGGCTGGACGAGCACGGCGTACTCGACATGATCATGAATGGGAGGGCGGCGTGATGAGCGAGCCCACGAAAGCGCAGACGCTCTCGGCCGCGGGGGACGGCGGGCCACCGCGCCGGGGCATCCCCGGCCTGGGGTCGCTGGGCGGCGTCGGCGAGATGCGGCACCTCGGCCTGCTCGGCGCGCTGGCGCTGCTGGTCGTCGTCGGCCTGGTCACCAGGCCGGAGAACTTCGCCACCGCCTCCAACCTGGTCAGCATCCTGTCCCTGGCCGCCACGATCGGTGTGATCACGGTCGGGGCCACGTTCGTGATCATCGGCGGCGGCATCGACCTGTCGGTGGGCGCGGTCATGGCGCTGGCCTCGGTCTGGGCGACGACGGTGGCCACGCAGTCGTACGGGCCGGTGGTCATGGCGATCTGCGCGATGCTCGTCGGCACCGGGGCGGGGCTGGTCACCGGGCTGCTCATCGCCTACGGGCGGCTCGTGCCGTTCATCGCCACGCTGGCCATGCTCGTCGCCGCAAGAGGGCTGGCGCAGCGCATGTCCGACCGCAAGACGCAGATCATCGACGCCGACAACACCGCCCTGGTGGAGTTGTCGACCAGCCGCGTGCTGGGCATCCCGCTGCTGGTCTACATCTTCGCGCTCGTCGTGGTGCTCGGCTGGGTCGTGCTCAACCGCACGACGTTCGGGCGGCGCACCTACGCGGTCGGGGGCAACCCGGAGGCGGCCAGGCTCGCCGGCATCGACGTGCGCAGGCACACGATGCTGCTCTACGCCCTGTCGGGGCTGTGCTGCGGCATCGCCGCCATCCTCATCATGGCCCGTACGACGACGGGCTCGTCCACCCACGGAGACCTGTACGAACTCGACGCCATCGCCGCAGTGATCATCGGCGGCACGCTGCTCACCGGGGGCCGGGGCACGATCATGGGCTCGATCCTGGGCCTGCTGATCTTCACGCTCATCACCAACCTGTTCATCCTCAACGGCCTCAACACCAGCGACCAGCTGATCGCCAAGGGCCTGATCATCGTCGCCGCCGTCCTTCTCCAGCGGCGGAATCTGAAGGAGAGATCACCATGAGTGACAAAGTCGCGCGCAGGGGATTCCTCGTCGGCGGAGCCGCGCTCTTAGCTGCGGGCTGCACCAGCAACGAGCCCGAGGCCGCGCCGACCAGCGCGGCCGCCGTGCCCGCCCCCGCGGCGAGCGGCAACGACGAGCCGGGCCAGAAGGTGGTGATCGGGTTCTCGGCGCCGGCCGCCGACCACGGGTGGATCGCGGCCATCGCCAAGAACGCCGAGGCCACCGCGAAGCAGTATTCCGACGTCGAGTTCAAGCCGGTCGAGCCGACCAACGACATCAACCAGCAGATCTCCGCGGTCGAGTCGCTCATCGCGGCCAAGGTCAACGCGCTCGTGATCCTGCCGAACGACGGCCAGCAGCTCAACCAGGTCGCGCTGCAGGCCACCGAGGCGGGCATCCCCGTCGTCAACCTCGACCGCGTCTTCCCCGACAAGCTGGCCTACCGTACGTGGGTCGGCGGCGACAACTACGGCATGGGCGTGGCGGCCGGGCACTTCATCGGCAAGCAGCTCAAGGACAAGGGCGTGTCGGACCCGGTGATCGTCGAGATCCAGGGCATCGCCACGCTGCCGCTGACCCAGGACCGCACCAAGGGCTTCGCCGACGCGCTCAAGACGTACGGGTTCAGCGTCACCGCCAAGCAGGACGCGCAGTTCACCGTGGAGACCGGCAACGAGGTCGCCACGTCGCTGCTGCAGGCGCACAAGAAGATCGACGCGCTGTGGAACCACGACGACGACCAGGGCGTCGGCGTGCTCGCCGCCATCAAGGAGGCCAACAGGAACGAGTTCATCATGGTCGGCGGGGCGGGCTCGCTGAACGCGATGAAGGAGATCCAGTCGGGCACCTCGGTGCTGCAGGCCACCGTCACCTACAGCCCGACGATGGCCTCCTCGGCGATCAAACTGGCGCGTCTGATAGCACAGGGTAAGGGCATGAGTGATCTGGTGGAGAACCAGGTGCCGCAGTCCATCACACTCGCGTCCGAGACCATCACCAAGGAGAACGTCGAGAAGTACCTGTCGCTCGGCTTCGAATCCTGATCGGGGGTTGCATGTCAGACAGAACCACCATCGGCGTGGGCATGGTCGGCTACGCCTTCATGGGCCGCGTCCACTCGCAGGCCTGGCGGAGTGTGGGAGCCTTCTTCGACCTGCCGCTGGCACCGCGCATGGCGGTGCTCGCGGGCAGGTCGAAGGAGCGCACAGAGGCGGCCGCCGCGCAGCTCGGCTGGGACGCCGTCGAGACTGACTGGAGAGAGCTGGTCAAGCGCGACGACGTGCAGATCGTCGACATCTGCACGCCGGGCGACTCGCACGCAGAGATCGCCCTGGCCGCGCTGGAGGCCGGCAAGCACGTGCTCTGCGAGAAGCCGCTGGCGAACACCGTCGCCGAGGCCGAGGCCATGGTGCGGGCCGCCGAGGCCGCGCCGGGCAAGAGCATGGTGGCCTTCAACTACCGGCGGGTGCCCGCGGTCGCGCTCGCCCGCCGCTACGTCGAGGAGGGCAGGCTCGGCAAGATCAGGCACGTGCGGGCGCAATACCTGCAGGACTGGATCGTCGACCCGGAGTTCCCGCTGGTCTGGCGGTTGCAGAAGGACAAGGCGGGGGCCGGCGCGCTCGGCGACATCGGCTCCCACATCATCGACGCCGCCCAGTTCGTCACCGGGCAGAACGTGGTGGGCGTGTCCGCGCTGACGGAGACGTTCATCAAGGAGCGTCCGCTGGCCGCCGAGTCGGCCGGGCTCGGCGCGACCGGCACCTCCGCCACGGGGCAGGTCACCGTCGACGACGCCGCGCTGTTCATCGGCCGGCTCTCCGGCGGCGCGGTGGCCTCGTTCGAGGCCACCCGCTTCGCCACCGGGCGCAAGAACGCCATGCGCATCGAGATCAACGGCTCGCTCGGCAGCCTCGCCTTCGACTTCGAGGCCATGAACGAGTTGTGGTTCAGCGCGGGCGGAGGCGGTTTCGAACGCATCCTCGTCACCGAGCCCGACCACCCCTACGTGGGCGCCTGGTGGCCGCCCGGGCACGGGCTCGGCTACGAGCACACCTTCACCCACGAGGTCAAGGACTTCCTGGAGGCGATCGCCACCGGAGCCGACCCCACGCCGTCGTTCGCCGACGGACTGCGGGTGCAGCGGGTGCTGGCGGCGGTCGAGCAGAGCGCGGCTGACGGCAGCCGCTACACGAACGTGGAGGACTGACTCATGCGACCCGTCACGCTGTTCACCGGACAGTGGGCCGACCTGCCGTTCGAGGAGGTGTGCCGGCTGGCGGCGGAGTGGGGCTACGACGGCCTGGAGATCGCCTGTTCCGGCGACCACTTCGACGTCGCCCAGGCCGTGGCCGACCCGTCGTACGTCGAGCAGAAACACGCCCAGCTCGACAAGCACGGCCTGAAGGTCTGGACGATCTCCAACCACCTGGTCGGCCAGGCCGTCTGCGACCTCATCGACGAGCGCCACAAGGCCATCCTGCCCGCCCGCATCTGGGGCGAGGGCGACCCCGAGTCGGTGCGCCAGGCCGCCGCCGAGGAGATGAAGAACACGGCGCGCGCCGCCGCCCTGCTCGGCGTGAACACGGTGGTCGGCTTCACCGGCTCGTCGATCTGGCACACCGTCGCCATGTTCCCGCCGACGCCGGCGTCGATGGTGGAGGCCGGCTACCAGGACTTCGCCGACCGCTGGAACCCCATCCTCGACGTCTTCGACGAGGTCGGCGTACGTTTCGCGCACGAGATCCACCCGAGCGAGATCGCCTACGACTACTACACGACCCAGCGCACGCTGGAGGCCATCGGCCACCGGCCGGCGTTCGGGCTCAACTGGGACCCGTCGCACATGGTGTGGCAGGACCTCGACCCGGTGGCGTTCATCCTCGACTTCAAGGACCGCATCTACCACGTCGACTGCAAGGACACGCGCATGCGCGTCGGCGACGGCCGCAAGGGCCGCATGTCCTCGCACCTGCCGTGGGCCGACATGCGGCGCGGCTGGGACTTCGTCTCCACGGGCCGGGGCGACGTGCCGTGGGAGGACTGCTTCCGCGCCCTCAACTCGATCGGCTACGACGGCCCGATCTCGATCGAGTGGGAGGACGCCGGCATGGACCGGCTCGACGGGGCCAAGGAGGCGCTGGCCTACATCCGTACGCTGAACTCCATCACCCCGCCCGCCACGGCCTTCGACGCCGCATTCTCCACGGAGTAGCCCTTCGAACGGCGATTGTCCTTTCCCGGACCGTCGCGATGAAAGGATACGGATTGTCCTTTCATCGCTGGCTGGGGATGAAAGGACAATCGCCGTGGCGGCATACCTCGAGGTGGTGTGGCCTGCGGCGTGGGACGCTCCGAGCCGCAGGGACAGGCGTGGTGGCGTCTACCGTCCCTACGTGCCCGATCGGCTGTCGGGCGGCGGCCTCGTCGTGTCGCCGGAGGTCGGGGTCAACGCGGCGGAACACGCACCCCTTGTTCAGGCCGCACTGGCACACGCGCAGTTCGAGACGATCCATCCCTTCACCGATGGGAACGGCAGGGTCGGCCGCGCTTTGGTGCACACAGTCCTCACGAGGCGAGGGCTCACACCCCATGCGATCCTGCCGATCAGTCTCGTGCTTCTTGCACACTCGGACACATACGTCGAGGGACTCACGGCGTACAGGTATGCCGGAGACCAGGGCTCGGAGGAGGCGCGTGAGGGGACCAACGCCTGGCTCCGCGTGTTTCTCACGGCTGCCGTAACCGCCGCAGAACAGGCCGAAAGGTTCGCCGACGATCTCGAGCAGCTGCATGGTGAGTGGCTGGAAAGGCACCGTCAGTATCGCGGATCGCAGGGGCTGCGGCCGCAGCCCCGAGCCGATTCGGCGGTCGCCCGCCTGCTGGACCTCCTTCCCGCGGCACCGCTCGTGACTGCCCGCACTGTGCAGTCTCTTCTCTCCGTCACGCATCCGGCCGCCCGGCAGGCTCTGGAAGAGCTCGCCGGGGCGGAAATTCTGCGCCCCAAGCAGCTTGAGCGGAACACGAGAGGCTATCTCGCTCAGGAGATTTTCGACCTGCTCACGCTGACCGAGCGGCGTCTGGCGAGCACCCGCTGGGACACCCGCGAGTCGCCGCCCGCACGCGTCGTGCCCGCGCGTCCGCAAGGTTGACGGCCGGGCGGGCAGGTCAGTCCATGATGACGGTCTTTGTCAGCTTCTCGGCCCTGAAGGGACCGAGCTTGCAGCTCCTCGCCGTCGATGGCTTCGACGGCTCAGGCCGCGTCAGGCAGCGTGACTCACTGCCCAGCCCGCCACCGCGCGTGAGGCGATGTTGCGGGCCGCGTTGACGTCGGCGTGCTCAGCGAAGCCGCACGACGTGCAAAGGAAGGTCTCCTGGTCTGGCCTGTTCTTCTTGTCCACATGCCCGCAGGCCGAACACTGCTG
>NZ_SMLD01000160.1:0-21776 GCF_004352805.1 Nonomuraea mesophila | reverse complement strand
GGAGAGCGGGGGTCGCCTGACCGGTCCGGCTCCGGGGGGGTAGAGCCGGTCCCGTTTCAGAAGAAAGCTTTCATCACTTCACCAGCACCTGGCAAGACACTCGCAAACCCTTCGCGTGCACGGTCTCCCCAGTTTCTGGCGATACCACCGTATGCTGCCCGATCGACTCGAGTTTCGTCGAGGAGCAATCCTGCATTTTCGCCAAGTTTTTTCGCTACGCCATAACGATCACATAAAGACAATCACTCTGTGTGATCATCACGACTCGGTAACCGGACGGGCGCGCGACACCCGGGCCGCGCCCATGGCGGGGTAAAGGTCTTGGCCGGAGGGGTTCCCATCAGGGCGCATCCGTCGTAGAAAGGGGGTACGGACCACTTGTCCGGGTGCATCAGCCGGGTACCCACGTGCGAGCAGCCGCGGGAGGCGCGTCGTGACGGGCTTGACCCGCTCCGACGAATACAGGTGCATGCTTGGTAACCCGGTGTGATGCACCGGCGGCGGCGTCTCTTGACGGAGACGCCGTCAGCTATGTCGGGTTCCTCCCAAGCCCGCCCGAGCCCTGCAAGCCCGCCAAGCCCGCCAAGCGCAAGGCGTCACCCCCTCTGCATGGCCTCACAGATGGCCGTCGCCTCACGAGCCCCGAGGGTTACCGCGGAGGCACAGTGTTGTACCCACTGGCTCAAGCCCTCCGGCGTGCCTCTCAGGTACGCCCGCAGCCCCTCGCCGTACGGCAGCTCCAGCCACCCCACCTCGACGGCCACCAAGGACTTGGGGTCGAGCCCGTACTCGACCAGCGTCAGCCGTTCTGCCGCACGGGCCACGACCCCGTCGGCCGTGCCGAAGGGCCGCAACACGGCCAGCTCCGCGTGGACCACGGCGGCCAGCACGATCGCCGGCGCGTCCGACGGCCGTTGCAGCAGGCCGAGCAGGGCCTCCATGCGGCCGGCCGTCTCCTCGGCGCCGGGCGCCCGGCCGAGGCCCGACGGGTCGGGGACCGTGTCGAACGTACGCGGCCGACCGAGAGCGGCTTCGGACGCGAGGCCGGCGGCCGCCACGGTGTGCAGCCGCGCCAGCACCTGCCGGGGCGCCTTGCGCCAGGTCGGGCCCATGCGCCCCAGTTCCGCGGAGGCGCGCAACGCCCCTTGGACCGTGGGGTCGCGCACCTCGTCACGGCGCAGGGCGTCGAGGGAGACGTCCACGCCTTCGAGCGCGGCCGACGCACGCGCACCGCGCAGGGACGACTCCGCGGACACGGCGGGGCTGGCCCGGCGCAGGACGCGGTGGCGGTAGAGCCGGTCGACGGCCTCGCGGGCCTCGTCGACCGCCTCGGAGACGCCGGGGAACCGCGCGATGACGGTCAAGGGGTCACTCACGGAACCCGACCCTACCTGCGGGTAACGCCCGCGGCGCGGTGACCCAGCGTGCGCGCTGCCGGACGGTGCGGCGGCCGTACGGGGAGAAAACACACCGCCAGGGGGCCCATAAACCCCCAAACCACCCCCGCCGCAGCTCAGCAATCTCGTCGGGGCGTATTCTTCGGATTTCAGGATGACAACGTTTCAATAGCGTTTGTCATGCATGTTGATAAGCGGAAGTGTCCACGGAGCCGTACGGTACAGACCTGTCTAGACCTCTTGTGTACGGAGGTCGCAAGCTGGTGAAGTGGGACACGACCTATCCAATCTGGCCATAGAAGGAGCACGAGGTGGCCCCGGAGACCCCTGGTAACGAAACCCAGGCGCTGTCCAACCTGCTGCAGGAAAACCGCCGGTTCGCACCTCCGGCTGACCTGGCGGCGGCCGCGAACGTGACCGCTGCCGCATATGACGAGGCCGCCGCCGACCGCCTCGCCTTCTGGGAGGGCACCGCCGAGCGGCTGACCTGGGCCAAGAGGTGGGACAAGACGCTCGAATGGAACGCGCCGTTCGCCAAGTGGTTCGTCGGCGGCGAGCTCAACGTGGCCTACAACTGTGTCGACCGGCACGTCGAAGAGGGACGCGGCGACAGGGTCGCCTACCACTGGGAGGGCGAGCCCGAGGGCGACTCTCGCACCCTCACCTACAACGACCTCAAGGCCGAGGTCAGCAAGGCGGCCAACGCCCTGCACGAGCTCGGTGTGCGCAAGGGCGACCGGGTGGCCGTCTACATGCCGATGATCCCCGAGCTGCCGATCGCGATGCTGGCCTGCGCCCGCATCGGGGCCGTGCACTCGGTCGTGTTCGGCGGGTTCTCGGCCAGCGCGCTCAAGAGCCGCATCGACGACGCCGACGCCAAGCTCGTCATCACCGCCGACGGCGGCTACCGCCGCGGCAAGCCGAGCGCGCTCAAGCCGATCGTGGACGAGGCCGTCGCCCAGTGCCCGCAGGTCGAGAACGTCCTCGTCGTACGCCGCACCGGCCAGGACGTCGCCGTCACCGACAAGGACCTGTGGTGGCACGACGTGGTCGACCGCCAGAGCGACCAGCACACCGCCGAGGCCCACGGCGCCGAGGACCCGCTGTACATCCTCTACACCAGCGGCACCACGGGCCGGCCGAAGGGCATTCTGCACACCTCGGGCGGCTATCTGGCGCAGACCGCCTGGACGCACCACGCGGTCTTCGACCTCAAGCCCGAGACCGACATCTACTGGTGCACGGCCGACATCGGCTGGGTGACCGGCCACAGCTACATCGTGTACGGCCCCCTCGCCAACGGCGCCACCAGCGTCATCTACGAGGGCACTCCCGACACCCCGCACCGCGGCCGGTTCTGGGAAATCGTGCAGAAGTACAAGGTCACGCTCCTCTACACGGCGCCCACGGCGATCAGGACGTTCATGAAGTGGGGCGACGACATCCCCGCCAAGTTCGACATGTCCAGCCTGCGCGTCCTGGGCTCCGTCGGTGAGCCGATCAACCCCGAGGCGTACGTCTGGTACCGCGAGAACATCGGCCACAACCGCTGCCCCGTCGTCGACACCTGGTGGCAGACGGAGACCGGCGCCATCATGATCAGCCCGCTGCCCGGCGTGACCTCGGCCAAGCCGGGCGCCGCGATGCGCCCGCTGCCCGGCGTGGTCGCCGACGTGGTCGACGACCAGGGCAACAGCGTCCCCAACGGAGGCGGCGGCTTCCTCGTCGTACGCGAGCCGTGGCCGGCGATGCTCCGTACGATCTGGGGCGACGACCAGCGCTACATCGACACCTACTGGAGCCGTTTCGAGGGAATGTACTTCCCCGGCGACGGTGCCAAGAAGGACGAGGACGGCGACCTGTGGCTGCTCGGCCGCGTGGACGACGTCATGCTGGTCTCCGGCCACAACATCTCCACCACCGAGGTGGAAAGCGCGCTGGTCAGCCATCCGAAGGTGGCCGAGGCGGCCGTGGTGGGCGCGACCGACCCGGTGACCGGCCAGGCCATCGTGTCGTTCGTGATCCTGCGCGGCGCCGCGGAGGAGAACGCCGACATCGCGGCCGACCTGCGCAACCACGTGGCCAAGACGCTCGGCCCGATCGCCAAGCCGCGTCAGATCCTGGTCGTGCCCGAGCTGCCCAAGACCCGGTCCGGCAAGATCATGCGCCGTCTCCTGCGCGACGTGGCCGAGAACCGCAGCATCGGCGACGTCACCACGTTGGCCGACAGCACGGTGATGAACCTGATCCAGGAGCAGCTCCCCTCCGCGAAGTCGGAGGACTGACGGAGTAACGGCAGGGGCGCATGTTTCCAAGGCGGAAGCATGCGCCCCCTGCGTACGCCCAGGCGGCACAAGCGTTATCTTGGCTGATCGGGTAGTTCTGGGAGTGCAGGCGAGGCTCGCCCCCCAGCGCATCGCTGGACGATGTTGACACGGCCACCAGGCCTCGATAGGAGACGTTCATGCCGCAGACTCCCGAGGAAGAATCCCTGGGCTCGCTGATCGAAAGGGCGAGCGGTCACATCTCCGAGCTCGTCCGCTCGGAGATCCAGCTGGCCAAGGCGGAGTTCAGGTTCGACGCCAAGCGGGTCGGCACGGCGGGGGGCCTGTTCGCCGCCGCCGCTTTCATGGCTCACCTGTGCCTGATCCTCGCCTCCTTCACGATCGCGTACGTGCTGGCGCAGTGGTTGCCGCAGTGGGCGGCGTTCCTCATCGTGACCGTGTTCTACCTGCTGGTCGCGGGTCTGCTGGTGTTCATCGGGATCCGCCGGCTCAAGGGGCTGGCCGGGATGCGGCGCACCACCAGGTCCATCAAGGGCCTGAAGGAGATCGCCAACCCCGAGGACCAGACGCTGCCCGCGCTCAGGACTGATCGCGAGCCGGTGACCCGTGATGGCGCCTGACGAGTCGGTCGTACAGATCGAGGGGCCCTGGACGCACCGCTCGGTGCACGCGGGCGGCACGCGCTTCCACGTCGTGGAGGCGGGGCAGGGGCCTCTGGTGATGCTGCTGCACGGGTTCCCGCAGTTCTGGTGGACGTGGCGCCACCAGCTCGAGGCGCTGCCCGCCGCCGGATACCGGGCGGTCGCGGTCGATCTGCGCGGCTACGGCGGCAGCGACAAACCGCCGCGCGGCTACGACCTGCCGACGCTGGCGGCCGACGCGACGGGGCTGATCAGGGCACTCGGCGAGACCGGGGCGATCGTCGTGGGGCACGACTGGGGCGGGCTGCTGGCCTGGACCATGGCCGTGCTGGAGCCGAAGTGCGTACGCAGGCTCGTCACCGTCTCGGCCCCGCACCCGCTGCGGCTGCGCAGCGCGCTGGTGACCGACCCCTTCGGCCAGCTCAAGGCGAGCATCCAGGCGCTCGGTTTCCAGCTCCCGCTGCTGCCCGAGCACCTGCTCACCCGCCGTGACGGCAAGCGGGTCGGCCGTTACCTCGACGAGTGGTCGCGTCCCGGCTGGCCGGAGACGGAGACCGCGCGCACCTACCGGGAGGCGTTCCGCATCCCGACCGTGGCGCACTGCGCACTGGAATACCACCGCTGGTTCGGCCGCTCCCAGCTCCGCCCCGACGGCCGGCGCTACGCCGGCGTCATGCGCACCGGGATCGAGGCGCCCACGCTGCAGGTGCACGGGGCGCTCGACCCGCGGGTGCTCCCGCGTACGGCGCAGGGTTCGAGCCGTCACGTGGCGGCCCCCTACCGGTGGCGGCTGCTCGAAGGAGCGGGGCACTTCCCCCACGAGGAGATTCCCGACGTGTTCAACCAGGAGCTGCTCGGCTGGCTGGCCGACCCGGAGCCCGACCGATGAGAGACCGCGACCCCGAGGGCCGGCCGCGCAGCGCGAGGCCGCGCGACGCGTACGGCAGACCGCTCCCCTACGGTTCGTCCGGCATGCCGAGGGTGCCCGACGACTACGCGCCCACCACCGAGCAGGCGCTGGAGGACGGCCGCCGGTTCCTGCGCGACGGCCTGCCGTTCAACGCCCACGAGGTGTTCGAGGGCCGCTGGAAGTGCGCGCCGGAGGACGAGCGCGACCTGTGGCAGGGGCTCGCGCAGATCTGCGTCGGGCTCACGCATCTGCAGCGCGGCAACGGGCGGGGCGCGGTGACGCTGCTCGGCCGTGGCGCCGCCAAGGCGCAGTCGTACGGCGGCGCCTATGACGCGGTCGGCAAGGCCGCCTCCAGCCTGAGCCAGGACAGCGACCCCGGCGAGGCCATCGCCCTGATCCTGGCCAGGCTGCCGGGCTGACGGGTCAGTCGCACTCCCGCGTGCTGGCGGGCACGGTGTCGTTGCGGCCCCTGGCGGCGTCGGGCGCGACCTCTTCGGCCGTCAGCACGTAGCCCGTCTCCTCCTCGTTGATCGCGGCGGCGAAGATCACGCCGTAGACGCGGCCCTCGGGCGTGAGCAGCGGCCCGCCGGAGTTGCCCGGCAGCACCTGGCCGCGGATCGCGTAGACCTTGCGCGTGACCGTCCTCTCGCGGTAGATGTCGGGGCCCTCGGCGTCGAGCTGGCCGCCGATCCTGGCCGACACGGCGGTGAAGCCCTGGCCCTTGGGGAATCCCGCCACGATGGCGTCGTCGCCGCGCCCGCCGTCGCCGTCGAAGGCGAGCTGCGGCAGTCTGAGCCCGGGGACGTAGAGGATGGCGATGTCGCGCCGCGGGTTGTAGCGCACGACCGTGGCCTTGTGCCGGGTGTTGGTGGAGTCGATGATCTGCAGGTCGCGCGTCACGCCGGCGACCACGTGGGCGTTGGTCATGATGCGGCCGGGCGCGTAGACGAAGCCGGTGCCCTCGATGTGCTTGTTGCAGCTCTGCGCGTTGCCCTGCACCTTGACGATCGACCTGCGCGCCTTTTCGAGACCGGCGGCGCCCTTCAGCACGCTCTGGTCGGGCGGCGGCACGTCGATGATCGTGCCGGCGCCGATGGCGTCGAAGACGGGCGGGAACTCCGAACGGTCGATGAACTTCTTGAACGGCGCCTGCCAGTTGCGCGCGGCCTGCGGGATGGCGTCGTCGACCGTGGTCAGCAGCGCGGAGTTCTTCACCTGGTCGACGAGCGGGGTGAACGCGGTGGAGACGATCAGCGAACCGATCAGCCAGGCGATGACCAGAACGGACAACGCGCTGGCGAACGTGCCGCCGACGGCGTCGGCCACCCTGGCGGGCTCCCACGTGACGTGGCTGCGCACGACGGCGCCGAGCGTCGACGAGGCGAACTGGCCGATGGTGGCGGCGAGGAAGACGATCACGATGGCGAGCAGCGCCTGCGGCGTGTCGCCGTCGACGACGGCCTTGGAGATCGGGGGCGCGACGAAGACGCCCAGCACGGCCCCGCCCACGAACCCCACGAAGCTCATCGCTCCGATGATGAACCCCTGCCGGTATCCCGAGATGCCGAAGGCGATCACGAGGCCGATCAGTATGAGGTCAAGCAGATCACCGCGCACGCTTCAAAGGTAGCCAGCGAGACGGTCAAATGTGCACGTGTTCGGCCAGGACGGTGTCACCCTGCTGACTATCTTGGGCGCTATGCCGCCGGCCGAGGTAACAGTGCGCGATCTCATCGAGGCAGCCCTGTACGACACCGACCCGGACGGCCCCCTGCGCTGGCACGTGATCTCCATGCTGCGCCAGCGCGGCGACCTGGAGTCGTTCATCGAGGCCCGCCGGTTGTGCGCCGCGGACACGGTCGCCGAGCGGCTGCTGGGCGTGGACATCATGGGCATGTTGCGGCCGTTCGTGGACCGGACGCTGCCGGTGCTGCGCTATCTGGCCGCCAGCGAGGACGACGCGATGGTGCTCTATTCGGTGCTGATCGCCTTCGGCCACCTGTCCGACCCGCGCTCACTCCCGTCCGTGATCGACCTGGCCCGCCATAGGGACGCCAGAGTAAGGTACGGGGCCGCGTACGCGCTGCAGCACGTGCTCGGCGATCCGCCGGACCACGCCGGTCTGGAGACGCTGCGTACGCTGACCACCGACAGCGACGCCGACGTGGCCGGCTGGGCCTCGCTCGGCGTGGCCCTGCGTACGGCGCCCTGAGCGGAAGCTAGTCGCGGGCCATCATCGGTGGCAGGTCCTCCACCCGCGCGGTGTCCCACGGCCGGTCGAGCCCCGCCTCGCGCAGCACGGAGTCGAGCACCATCGCGGTGAACCCCCACACGAGCATCCCCCGCACCCGGAACGCCGGCCCGGCCAGGCCACGCGGGTGGCGCAGCGTGACGCGGTTGCCGGGGTCGACCAGCTCGGCGATCGGCACCCGTTCGACGGAGGCGACCTCGTCGGGCGAGGCGGCGTGCACCGCGGACGGCCGGTGCCACCAGGCGATCACGGGCGTGACCCGGTTGTCGCTGAAGCTCAGGTAGAGCTCGGGCATCGTGCCCAGCACGTGGATGCCTGCGGGGTCGGCGCCGGTCTCCTCCTCGGCCTCGCGCAGCGCGGCCTCGACGGGCCCGGCGTCCTCGGGGTCGACGCCGCCGCCGGGGAAGGCGGGCTGGCCCGGGTGCCTGCGCCCGTTGTCGCTGCGCTGGATGAGCAGCACGTCGGGCCCGAGCGGGCCCTCGCCGAACAACATGAGCACCGCCGCCTCCCGCCCGCCCTTCACGGGGGGCCGCAGGCTGCTGGGCACCCGGCTCCGTTGAGCCCGCGCCGCCAGTGTGTCGAGCCAGTCGGGCACTTGTGTCACGCAGTCCTCCAACACGCGGGGGCCTCGATCACTTCCCGGGTCAGGAGAAGGGGCCGTTCCTGACCAGTTTCGCCGCCTCGGCGGCGGCCGTCGGGCCGGTGCCGTAGGAGGGGCAGAGCGCGGCCAGCGGGCAGACGCCGCACGCGGGGCGCCGGGCGTGGCAGATGCGGCGGCCGTGCCAGATCACCCGGTGGGAGAAGATCGTCCATTCGCGCTTGGGCAGCAGCTCGCCCACGATGTGCTCGATCTTGACCGGGTCGGTCTCGTCGGTCCAGCCGAAGCGGCGCACCAGCCGCTGGAAGTGGGTGTCGACGGTGAGCCCCGGCACGCCGAACGCGTTGCCCAGCACCACGTTGGCCGTCTTGCGGCCCACGCCGGGCAGCTTGACGAGGTCTTGCAGCCGGCCGGGCACCTCGCCGCCGTGGCGCTCGCAGATCGCCTGGGCCATGCCGATGATGCTGTTGGTCTTGGCGCGGAAGAAGCCGGTCGAGCGGATGATCTCTTCCATCTCGGAACGGTCGGCGGCGGCGTAGTCCTCCACGGTCGGATATTTCGCGAACAGGATGGGGGTGACCATGTTGACCCGCTTGTCCGTGCACTGCGCGGACAGGATGGTCGCGACCAGCAACTCCAGCGGGTTGGTGAAGTCGAGCTCGCAATGGGCGTCGGGATAGGTCTCCGCGAGGATGCGGTTCATCTTGCGCGCCCGCCGCACTCGTGCGAGCTGGGTCTCCGGCTTGCGCCCCGCCGCGTTCGTGGCCATGTCGCAAGAGTAGAAGCTCCGGGGAACGGTCGGACCCGCGACCGCCACCTTGCCGGCCCCAGTTGACGACCTGCTGTCGGAACCCCACCTGCGCGTCGGGTAACTTTCCTCCCGGATTCCGGTAAACCCGATCAACGCGGGCAAGCCCGGAACACCCCGGCATTCCCATAACCTGTGTGTGCCGCCCGAAGTGGGGTGCGTCACAATGGCAGCAGAGGAGGCAGTGTGAACACCGAAGATGTGCTGGGCAAGGCCCCCCTGTTCGCCGCGCTGGACCGCGAGAGCGCCGCGGCGCTGCGCACCAGCATCACCGAGGTCCAGTTGCCCAAAGGGCAGACGCTCTTCCACGAGAACGAGACGGGCGACCGGCTCTACGTCGTGCTGGACGGCAAGATAAAGCTGTCCCGCACGTCCCCGGACGGCCGGGAAAACCTGCTCAGCGTGCTGGGGCCGAGCGAGATGTTCGGTGAGCTGTCACTGTTCGACCCGAGGCCGCGCACCGCCACGGCGACCGCGCTGACCGAGGTCCGCCTGGCCGGGCTCGGCCACGACGACCTGCGGCCCTGGCTGACCGGCCGGCCCGAGGTCGCCCTGCACCTGCTGCGTGCGCTCGCCCAGCGGCTGCGCCGCACCAACGACGTGCTGGCCGACCTGGTGTTCACCGACGTGCCCGGCCGGGTCGCCAAGCAGCTGCTCGACCTGGCCGAGCGGTTCGGCATCAAGACCGACGACGGCGTCAGGGTGCACCACGACCTGACCCAGGAAGAGCTGGCCCAGCTCGTCGGCGCCTCCCGTGAGACGGTCAACAAGGCGCTGGCCGACTTCGCCCAGCGCGGCTGGCTGCGCATCGAGGCCAAGGCCGTGGTCATCCTCGATCTCGACCGGCTCTACAACCGGTCGAGATAGTCCAGCTGGGCCAGCACCGACATCTCCGCCGCCGGCCAGAGCGACCGGTCGACGTCCGCGTACACGATCTTGACGATCTGGCGTGCCGTGCGCGCACCCTGCTCGCGCGCCGCCCTGATCTGGTCGAGGCGCTCGCGCCGGTGCGCGATATAGCCGTCGAGCGCGCCGATCGGGTCGGGCAGCACCGGCCCGTGGCCGGGCAGCAGCGCCCGCGCCTCCAGGCTCTCCGCCGCCGCCCGCAGCCGGTCGAGGCTGCGCAGATAGTCGGCCAGTCCGCCGTCGCGGGCGATGATCGTGGTGCCCCTGCCGAGCACCGTGTCGCCGGTCAGCATCGCCCTGTCGGCCGGCAACCAGAAACACAGCGAGTCGAACGAGTGGCCTGGCGTGCCGTACACCTGGATCTCCAGCCCCGCCACCGTCACCACGTCGCCGTCGGCGAGGCCCTCGTCGCCCAGCCGGTGGCGCGGGTCGAGGGCGCGCACGGGCGCGTTCACCATCCGGGCGAAGCTCCTGGCTCCGCCGCTGTGGTCGAAATGGCCGTGGGTGAGCAGGATCTCGGTGACGCGGCGCTCGCCTAGATGGTCGTGCACGCGCTGAAGGTGCGACTCGTCCTCGGGCCCCGGGTCGACGACCACCACCTCGTCGCCCGTGCCGATCACCCACGTGTTGGTGCCGTCGAGCGTCATGACGGAGGGGTTGGGGGCGAGCAGGTTCTCCGCGTGGTCCGTACGGGACCCGTCGGGTGTGCCGATCGGGATGTGCAGGCCGCTCACGGGGCCACCACCAGCCGCAGCTCGCCCTCGATCTCGACCGCCCTGGGCATGATGCGCACGATCTCCCTGGAGGTCGCCAGGACGTCGCCCACGCTGCCGCAGGCCGACAGTTCGGTGAGCGTACGGTGGGTGGGCGGCATGAGGAAGATCTCCCCCTTGCGCGCCCGCTCGACCGCCTCGGCCGGACGCTGCCACACGACCCGGTCGGCCTCCCCGCCCACGTCACGGGTGCGCTGGCCCTCGGGGAGCAGGGCGGCGAAGAAGCGGGTGTCGAAGCGTCTCTGTTCGATCTCCGGCGTGATCCAGTGCGCCCACGGTTTGAGCAGGTCGGAGCGGAGCACCAGGCCGCGCCTGGCGAGGAAGTCGGCGAAGGCCAGGCTCTTGTCGATCAGGGCGAGCCGGTCGGCCTCCCAGTCGTCGCCGGTCGTGTCGGCGACCACGGAGCCAGGCCCCGGCCCCGCCAGCAGCACGCCGGACTCCTCGAACGTCTCGCGTACGGCCGCGCACACCAGCGCCCGCGCCAGCCGCTCGCTCGCGTTGAACACCGCGCCCCACTCCGCCGGCGAGGGCCCGGCCCAGGCGACCGTCTGGTCGGCGTCGCGCTCGTCCACGGAGCCGCCGGGGAAGACGTACGCGCCCGCCGCGAAGGCCATCGTGGACTTGCGCCGGAGCAGGTAGACCTCGGGGCCCTCGCGCAGCAGCACCACGGTGGCGGCGTCCCGCGCGGGCACCGGCTCGACCCGTCCGGCGAGTACGTCCCGCGCCCGCGCGGCGAGCTCGGCTGGAAGCGGAATTCCGGTCACCTGACCTCCTTAGAACATCACTCGGTCATGGTGACATATCCGGTTTCAGGCCACTTCGGCGATCAGCTCCACCTCCACGGGGGCGTCCAGCGGCAGCGCCGCCACGCCCACCGCGCTGCGGGCGTGCTTGCCCTGCTCCCCGAAGACCTCGGCGAGCAGGTCGCTCGCGCCGTTGGCCACCTGCGGCTGCGCGGTGAAGTCGGGCGCGCTGGCCACGAACACCACGGCCTTGACGATCCGCCGCACCCTGGACAGCTCGCCCAGCTCGGCCTTGAGCGCCGCGACGGCGTTGAGCGCGCAGATGCGGGCCTGCGCCTGCCCCTCCTCGACGCCGAGGTCGACGCCGAGCTTGCCGGTCTGGTGCAGCTTGCCCTCCACCATCGGCACCTGGCCCGAGGTGTAGACCAGGTCGCCGGTGCGCACGGTCGCCACGTAGGAGGCCACGGGGGCGACGGGCGGCGGCAGCGTCAGGCCCAGCTCTTCGAGCTTCTGCTCAGGGGTCACTGCTTCTCCCGCTTGAAGTAGGCGACGAGCTGCTCGGGCGTGGCCCCCTGAAGGATCTGGACCAGCTCCCAGCCGTCGGCGCCGAAGTTGTCGAGGATCATCTTGGTGTTGTGGATCAACACCGGGGCCGTGAGATATTCCCATTTCTTCATGGCTGTCAGCGTCTCACAAGAACCATCGTCATCAGCTTCCACCGGCGCGGCGCCAGTGTGAGCAATCTCAAAGGGTGGTCGTCGGCTTTCGACAAGTGACCGTTCGGTAGCCTCGAAACGTGGACTCTCCGGACACGGACTGGGCCGGCGTGCGGCTGCACGTGGTCACCGGCAAGGGCGGCACCGGCAAGACGACCGTGGCCGCCTCGCTCGCCCTCGCACTCGCCTCCGGCGGCCGAAAGGTGCTGCTCGTGGAGGTGGAGGGCCGCCAGGGCATCGCGCAGATCTTCGATCTGCCGCCGCTGCCGTACGAAGAGCGCAAGATCGCGGTGGCGCCCTCGGGCGGCGACGTGTTCGCCCTGGCCATCGACCCGGAAGCGGCCATGCTCGAGTACATGGAGATGTTCTACGGGATGCGCAGCGCGGGCCGGGCGCTGACCAAGATGGGCATCGTCGACTTCGCCACCACCGTGGCGCCGGGGTTCCGCGACGTGCTCGTCACGGGCAAGACCACCGAGGCCGTACGCCGGCGCAACAGGAACGGCCGCCGCGTCTACGACGCCGTCGTCCTCGACGCCCCGCCGACCGGCCGCATCGCACGCTTTCTCAACGTCACCCAGGAAGTGGCGGGCCTGGCCAAGGTCGGGCCCATCAAGAACCACTCCGAGCTGGTCAACAACGTGGTGAAGTCACCCGAGACCGCCGTGCACTTCGTGACGCTGCTGGAGGAGATGCCGGTCCAGGAGACTCTGGACGGCATCGCCGAGCTGCGCGCCGCCGGCCTTCCCCCAGGCGGCATCTTCGTCAACATGGTCCGCGAGTCGCTGCTGCCCCAGGCCGCTCTTGACACGGCTGTCAAGGGCCGTTTCGACGCCGGGGAGCTCGTACTCGGGCTCAAGGCCGCGGGCGTGGCCGACGGCGCCGAGGCCACGGCGATGGCCGAGGCGCTGGCCGAGGAGGTCGTCGAGCACGCCCACCGCACCGAGCTGGAGAAGGCCGAGCGCGAGACGCTGGGCGGGGCGGGGCTGACGAGCTACGAGCTGCCGCTGCTGGCCGACGGCGTCGACCTGGCTGGTCTGTACGAACTCGCAGAGAGCATGCGCACCCAGGGAGCAGCGTGAAGAAGCCCGCCACCCTCGACGTCGACGCGATCCTCGACGACCAGGGCACCCGCATCATCGTCTGCTGCGGCGCAGGAGGCGTGGGCAAGACCACGACCGCGGCGGCGCTCGGGCTGCGCGCCGCCGAGCGCGGCAGGTGCGTGGTGGTGCTGACCGTCGACCCGGCGAGGCGCCTCGCGCAGTCGATGGGCCTGACCGAGCTCGACAACACGCCGCGCCTGGTCAGCTCACCTGAGGGCGGCGGGCAGTTGTTCGCCATGATGCTCGACATGAAGCGCACGTTCGACGAGATCATCGAGGCGCACGCCGACCCCGAGCGGGCCAGGCAGATCCTGTCGAACCCCTTCTACCAGTCGCTTTCGTCCAGTTTCTCCGGCACCCAGGAATACATGGCCATGGAGAAGCTGGGCCAGCTCCGCCGCTCCGACGAGTGGGACCTGATCATCGTCGACACGCCGCCCTCGCGCAACGCCCTCGACTTCCTCGACGCTCCCGAGCGGCTCGGGCGCTTCCTCGACGGCAGGTTCATCAGGCTGCTGACCGCTCCGGCCAAGGCCGGAGGGCGCAGCGCGTTCCGCCTGCTCAACGCGGGGTTCGGGTTGATGGCGGGCGCGATGACCAAACTGCTCGGCGCTCAGGTGATCAAGGATCTGCAGACGTTCGTGTCCGCGCTCGACGCCGTGTTCGGCGGGTTCAGGCAGCGGGCCGAGATGACGTACCGGCTGCTGCAGGCCCCAGGCACGGCCTTCCTCGTGGTGGCCGCGCCCGAGCGTGACGCGATGCGCGAGGCGTCCTACTTCGTCGAACGCCTGGCCGAGGAGCGCATGCCCCTGGCCGGCCTCGTCGTCAACCGCGTGCACGTGTCGCCCGCTCCGGCACTCTCGGCCGCCCGCAGCGCGGCGGCCGCGGAGGACCTGGAGTCGAAGGGCGAGCACGAGCTGACCGCCGCCGTGCTGCGGCTGCACGCCGGGCGGATGCAGCTCACCGCTCGCGAGAGCCGCGAGCAGGAGCACTTCTCCTCGGCCCACCCCACGGTGCCCGTGGTGCAGGTCCGCGCCATGTCCGAGGATGTCCACGATCTCACAGGTCTGCGGCAGATCGGTGACCTGCTGGCGACCGCCTGACATAGAGAAAGTACGGCCGGCGGACGGCGCCGGCCGTACTCGCTCGTGGGCCTGATCAGCCCGCGATCAGCTCGTTGGTTCGTTCGTACTCTTCCTTGGCCGACTCGAGCAAGTCGCGCCACGAGTCGACGTCAGGACGCCGTCGAAGCAGTGCACGCCGTTCCCGTTCTGTCATGCCGCCCCACACCCCGAACTCGATGCGGTTGTCCAGCGCATCGGCGAGGCACTCCGTGCGGACCGGGCAACCCCGGCAGATGAGCTTCGCCCTGTTCTGCGCGGCGCCCTGCACGAACAGGGCATCCGGATCCGCACCCTTACAGGCGGCACGGGAGGTCCAATCCGTGATCCACATTTTTCGACCCCACTCCCCTTAGGTGGTCAGTCGTCATTTGGGGCCGACGGGCGCGGGCGCCGAGCCTCCGTATTCAGTTGCCGCAGGGAGAACGTACGCAACGAGACGTTCGGGCCGACAGACCCCAGAGGACCAATTTCTCAGGGCAGTCTTGACCGGGAATGACTAGTCACCCCCATCAGTCAAGGCGAAATGGTGTGCCGATACCGGTTCGGTCACCGTTTCGACGTACGCTAGGTAGCGTGCAAGCTCGCGGCAAAGATCGCTCCAACCCCGTCCTCAACGTCCTGCGACTGATCATCGCCGGATCAGCGGCCGGGGTGCTCGCGGCCGCGGTGGCCCTGCCGGCGGTCGGCGGAGCCGGAATGTCCACGAAGAGCGCCGTCGAAGGGCTCAACCTCAAGCCCGAGAACCTCGACGAGCCCCCTCTGCCCGAGCGCACCGAGCTGCTCGATGCCGACGGCAAGAAGATCGCCCAGTTCTACTTCGAGAACCGCCAGTCCGTGGCCCTCGACAAGGTCGCGCCGATCATGCGTACGGCGCTCATCTCGATCGAGGACTTCCGTTTCTACCAGCACGGACCGATCGATGTGGAAGGAACGGCGAGAGCGCTGCTGAAGAATTTCACCAGCGGCGGCGTGACGCAGGGTGGTTCCTCCATCACCCAGCAGTACGTCAAGCAGGTTCTGGTCAACAAGGCGGAGACGCCTGAGGAATACCAGGCGGCGATCGCGCCCACCGTCTCGCGCAAGCTGACCGAGCTGCGCTACGCCATGGCGGTCGAGAAGAAATACTCCAAGGACCAGATCCTCGAGAAATATCTGAACATCGCCTACTTCGGCGCGGGCGCCCACGGCATCCAGGCCGCGGCCAAGCGCTTCTTCGACAAGCCCGCATCCAAGCTCGACCTCGCCGAGGCCGCCACGCTGGCCGGCGCCGTGCAGAACCCCGCGCGCACCGACCCCAACGTCGGCTCCGACTCCCGCAAGCGGCTGCTCGATCGGCGCAACGTGGTGCTCGACCGGATGGCCGCGATCGGCAAGATCACGCCGAAGGAGGCGGCCGAGGCCAAGAAGGAGAAGCTGGGCTACAAGGACGTCAAGATGTCCGGCGGCTGCGAGTCCAGCAAATATCCGTACTTCTGCCTCTACGTCCAGTACGAGATCCTCAACAACCCAGACTTCGGCAAGAACCAGGACGAGCGCCGCAAGCTGCTCCAGCGCGGCGGCATGCAGATCAAGACCACGCTCGACCCCAAGATGCAGGCCGCCGCCGAGAAGGCCATCAAGAAGTACGTCAGCTCCAAGGACAAGCCGGTGGCCTCGCAGGCGATGATCGTCCCCGGCACCGGCGAGATCAAGGCCATGGCCGCCTCCCGCAAGTTCGGCGGGAGCAAGAAGAAGAACGAGATGAGCTACAACATCGTGGCCGACGCGGCGCACGGTGGCGGGCGCGGCTTCCAGCAGGGCTCGACGGCCAAGGTCTACACGCTGGCCGCCGCCCTGGAAGAGGGCATGAAGTACGGCGACGGCTTCCCCTCGCCCTCCGGCTACAAGGCCAGCGGCTACAGCTCGTTCAAGAACTGCGACGGCAAGAACGTCGGCGACCCGAGCCACACCGTACGCAACTCCAGCGAGGGCGGCGGCGGCTTCAAGACCCTGCAGACGGGCACGTGGGGGTCGGTCAACACCTTCTTCGTCAAGCTCTCGCAGGAGGTCGGCCTCTGCAAGGTCGTCAAGATGGCCAAGCGCCTCGGGGTCAAGCGGGCCGACGGAGGGAAGCTGTCCGAGGTCGAGACGTTCACGCTGGGGGTCAACGAGGTCGACCCGGTGACGATCGCCAACTCCTACGCGGTGTTCGCGGCGCGCGGGAAATACTGCAAGCCGCTGGCCATCACCGAGATCAAAGACCGCAACGGCGTGGCGAAGCAGTACAAACCGAAGTGCAACCAGGCCCTGGACGAAGACGTCGCCGACGCGGTCAACGGCATCCTCGAAGGCGTCTTCACCAAAGGCACGATGAGCGGCGTGGGCGGCATCGGCAGGGACGCGGCCGGCAAGACCGGCACGACCGACAACTACATGTCGGCGTGGTTCGCCGGTTACACGCCCAACCTGGCCTCCGCCGTCAGCCTCGGCGACCCGCGCGGCACCTCGGCGCACAAGCTGATCGGCATCACGATCGGGGGCACGTACTACCCGTACGTGTACGGGTCGTCCATCTCGGGGCGGATCTGGAAGGACTCCATGATCTCGGCCCTGAAGGGGGTCGAGCCGCGGAACTTCTCGTCGGTCGACAAATCCCGATTTGTCGGGTGCACCGACAACTGCGCGCCCAAGCCCAAGAAGAAGCGCGACGACCGGCGAGGCGACAGGGGGCCGTTCGACGACCTCTTCGACCGGGGCGGCGACGACTGGCCGGGCAACGGCGACAGGCCCGCTTTTCAGGGACGCGGCGACGACGGGCGCCCCGGCCCCGGCGGCGGATGGCGCGGCAACGGCCGCGGCTGAACCGCGTACGGACGCGCGGGGTCGAGAGCACGCGGCTCTCCGACCGTCACATGCCGCGAGGGGTTGAGGACGCGCGACTTGCAGACCGTCACTTGCCGCGCGGGGTTGAGGGCGCGCGGCTCTCAGACCCTCACTGCGCCGGGCTGAGGCCTCCGCCCCACTTGAGGGGAGGCCCCGGCCCTGACAGCCGCGCCAGACGGCCACAGAGGGCGACTCAAGGCGCTGTACGCCCGATTTGACCGGCCGAATCACGCCAAGCACCGGATTGCGGCCCTCACGCCCCCTGCCCCGGACCGTGCCGCCCGTACGGGACCCACCCCTGCGGGACTACCCACCCGCCGGTTTCGCCCGCACCGCAGCCACGACCCACCCCCGGCAGGACTACCTACCCGCCGGCGTCATTCGGACCGCGGCCGCGACCCACCCTTGCGGAGCTACTTGCCCGCCAGCTTCGCCCGCACCGCGGCCGCGACCCGTCCGCCCTCGGCCCGCCCGGCGACCTTGGGATTGACGGCCTTCATGACCTGCCCCATCGCCTGCGGCCCCGACGCGCCCGTCTCGGCGATCGCGGCGTCGACCAGCGTCGCCAGCTCGTCGTCCGAGAGCTGAGCCGGCAGATATTCCTCCAGCACCGCCTGCTCGTCGAGCTCCGCCTGCGCCTGCTCGGACCGCCCCGCGTTACGGAACGCCTCCGCCGCCTCCCGCCGCTTCTTGGCCTCCTTGGTCAGCACCTTGACGATCTCGTCATCGGTCAGCTCCCTGGACTCCTTGCCGGAGACCTCCTCGACGTTCACCGCCGCCAGGGCCATACGAATGGTCCGGAGGCGTACTTCGTCCCGGCCCTTCAGCGAAGCCGTCAGATCGGCCTTCAGCTTGTCTTTCAATGCGCTCATGCGCACCATCTTGCCGCCTGCGCGAACGCCCCGCGCCGGTTGTCAGGCATCATGAATGGGTGAGGAAAGCCGTCGCAGTGCCACTGTCCATGCTCGGTCTCGGCCTGGCCGGACTGGGTTACGCCTCCGTGGTGGAGCGCAACTCGTTCCGCCTGCGCCGTTTCGACGTGCCCGTGCTGGAGCGCGGCCATCGTCCCGTGCGCATCCTCCACCTGTCCGACCTGCACCTGACGCCTCGGCGTTCGATGCTCATCAAGTGGGTGCGCTCCCTGGGCGCCCTGGAGCCCGACCTGGTCGTCAACACCGGCGACTCGATCGCGCACCCGGAAGCCGTCCCAGCCCTCCTGCACGCCCTCGAGCCCCTGCTGTCCCGCCCGGGCCTGTTCGTCTACGGCTCCAACGACCTCTACGCCCCCCAGCCGAAGAACCCGGCCCGCTACCTGTGGCGCACGTCCAGGAACGAACGCCGCCAGAACGTCCCCAACCTGCCGTGGGAAGAGCTGGGCGCCGGCATGACGTCCGAGGGCTGGCTCGACATGAACAACACCACGGCCCGCGTCAAGGTGGGCGACCTCGACGTGGCCGTGGCGGGCATCCACGACTCCCACATCTCCCGCGACCGCTACGACCTCGTGGCCGGCCCCGCACCCGCGGACGCCGACCTGCGGCTGGGCGTCATGCACTCCCCCGAGCCGAGCAACATGACCCGCTTCGCCGACGACGGCTACCAACTCCTGCTGGCCGGCCACACCCATGGAGGCCAGCTCTGCATCCCGTTCTACGGCGCCCTGGTCACCAACTGCGGCATCGACCGGGCCAGGGTGAAGGGGCTCAGCCGCCACGATTCCGCCTGGCTGCACGTGTCCGCGGGCCTCGGCACCTCGCCGTACGCACCGGCCCGGTTCGCCTGTTTCCCTGAGGCCAGCCTGCTGACTCTGGTGCCCCGGCGATAAAGGCGGTCACAACCACCTTGGGAGTCCGCTAGAATTTTCCAAGCACGTGCACGACGGCGTGCGACCGGGGTGTAGCGCAGCTTGGCAGCGCGCTTCGTTCGGGACGAAGAGGTCGTGGGTTCAAATCCCGCCACCCCGACAGAGTTTCGCCAGGTAGAGGGCTTGATCCGTTAAGCGGGCCGAGCCCTTTTCCATGTCTGGAAGTCGATGGGAGCCACTCGGGGAGCCACCTCACTCGGACTCAACCCGTCGGCTTGTCGCCGAAGAATGTGTTCATGGTGTGGGCCCCCTTGGTGATCACCGGCTTGCGCTGGTGCCGGTAGACCGCCTCTGTGAGGCTGGTGCCTGCGTGCCCGACGAGATCGGCGATGGTCTCGATGGGTACGCGCTGGTCACTCATGATGGAGACGAACGAGTGACGCAGCTCGCGGGGTGTCCAGTCGTTCCGATCCCCGCGTTCTTGGTGATCTGCCGGAACGCCCGCCGTACGTTCGCCGCGTCCAGCAGAGTGCCGACGCTCGTGCAGAACACCAGGTTGTGTTCTTGCCACAGCCCGCCCACCTTGAGCTTCTGAGCGGCTTGGCGAGCGTGATGGTGCCGGAGTGCTTCGGCGGCGCCTCGCTGTGGCCGGAGGCGCTGTCGGCGGCGCCCGCTGCCGCTGCGGCGCTGCTGGCTGCCGGCACCGTGATCACCCTGGTCGCGGTGCGCCGCGGGCTGCCGGTCGTCGCCGCGGCCGGGACGGCGCTGGCGCCGGGGTCCCGCGCCATGGTCGGCCACACCAGGGTGTACGGGCCGGGCTGGCTGGTGCTCGCCGCCGATCTGCTGCACGTGGCCACCGCGGCGCTGTGGGTCGGCGATCACCCGTACCGAGAAAGGAACGTTCACCTCGGCGATCGCGACCAGCACCATCAGCTCGTCACCTGGCCGCCCCGCGGCCACGGCGACCACTGGGACGAGCATTAAGCGCCTTTCACAGCACCCGATGCGCGAGCGCCCCCCGCCTGCGCTCCTGGGCGGTTCACCGCCGCGTCGGCGGTGGCCAGGTCGTCGGAGTCGCAGGCGGGGTGCGATCCACGCCCACCAGCGGTTCGACGCCATCCACGCCTCACCCACCGTCGAACACCTTCACGCACCCGGCTGAGTGAGGCGCCCCGCCCCGACGTCCACGCGTCAGCACACCCATCAGGTAGTCAAGCGGCCGGCACGGGGTTGCGGCAGGCGGTCAACGGAGTAAGCTCCGGGTGCCGCACTTGCGGCAACGGTTTTCATTTCGCTTGTTGTGATGGCGGCCCTCAAGACGGAGGCCATCGCACGACCTGCTGCCCGGGGCCGAGACCTATGGAGGATGTCCGATGAAGCCGGATGAGATCGGGGCGATCTTCGACGCGACCGCGGAGGAGTTCGTCCTGCTGGCTCCGCACCTGTGGGATCCGATCGGCGCCGCCACCGTCCGCACAGCGGACGTGCGGCCGGGCGAACGAGTGCTGGACGTGTGCTGCGGCGCGGGGGCCTCGGCCCTGCCCGCCGCGGCGGCGGCGGGGCCGGCGGGCGCCGTCGACGCCATCGACCTGGCCGAGTCGCTGCTCGCTCACGGCCGGCGCCGGGCCGACGCCCAGGGGCTGGCCAATCTGCGATTCATCCGCGCCGACGCCACCACCTGGGAGCCGGACGTCCGTTACGACGCGGCCATCTGCGTTCACGGCGTCTTCTTCCTCCCCGACATGGACGCGACGGTCAAGCGGCTCATCGGCCTGGTACGCCCGGGAGGTCGCTTCGCCGTCACCACCTGGGCCAAGGGAGCGCTGGAACAGTACGGCCGCGCGTTGCAGACCGTGATCGAGAAAGTGCGCGGCGCCGCCGTGGAGTCGCCGTCCAGCCGGGACTCTGTCACCAGAATCGACACCGACGAGGGCCTGGCCGGCTGGCTGACCGGCCTCGGGCTGGCGGATGCGCGGGTCACCAGGGCACCCCTGGCCGTGCCGCTGACCTCCGAGCTCGCCTGGCTGCTCGTCACGGGCAGCGGGTTCCGCGGCATGCTCGCCGGCCTGGACGCCGACGCGGTGTCGAGGGTCCGGGACGACCTTTTCGCGAGCCTTGAGCGCGAAGGGCTCGACCAGGTGGACGCTTCCGTGCTGATAGGCATCGGCCATCAACCCTGACAAGCACCCAGCGGCCGATCCACTGGACCGTCACCATCCGGGGCTTCTCCTGCAAAAGCCCTGAGGACAGCACCCCCAGCTCCTTCCCCACGGCATCGCCACCACGAACCCCATTCCTCGCCGTACTGGGCGGCGCGTGTCGTCCTGAGTGCTGCGGCGAGGTCGGCGATCGCCGGCCGGAAGGCCGGCACGGGCGAGGGCCGGCACGGGCGAGGGCCGGCACGGGCGAGGGCCGGCACGGGCGAGGGCCGGCACGGGCGAGGGGCCGGCAGCAGCGGATCCATGTCCACGGCGACGACCTCGGTCGTGGGCCAAGTGCCGGGCCGACGGCGCCCTTCCCGGACCGCCCGCGCGCGTCCCGCGGTCTGTCAGCGCCTGGCCGGGAGGCGCAGCGGGATCTCGTAGTGGACGGTCGGGATACGGCCGGGGTCGCCGTCCCGGTCGTCGTGGACGACGTCGGCGACGGATTTCCAGAACGGCTCCGCGCCGTCGCTCCGGGTGTCGGTGTGCAGGTAGAGGCGTTCGTAGCCGGGGGTCGCCGACACGAAGTCGCGGGCCAGGCGGACCAGTGCCCGCGCCAGGCCGTTCCTGCGGTGCTCCCGTCGCACGTAGACGCGGAAGAGCTGGGCGGTGCTGTGGTCGGGGTAGCGTTCGGCGAGCCACGCGGGGTGGGGC